>JBIIDU010000166.1:0-5311 GCA_044238165.1 Ferruginibacter sp.
GCCCTTGCCGGTGACGGTTACCGATATCCGCGCCCGCGTGGAGAACAACGTTGTGGCTGTGGAATGGAATGCCAGCAATGCGGTCAACCTGCGTGAATACCAGGTGGAGCGCTCTGCCGACGGACGCAGCTTCAGCAGCATCGGCACGGTTGCCGCCCGCAATGCGGGAGCAGCTACACAGGCCTACCGCTTCGATGATACACGTGCCCTCAGCGGCTGGAACTATTACCGCATCAAGTCGGTGGACAACGATGGCCGTATCCGGTACACCTCAATCGTTAAAGTGATGCTGGGTAAAGCGGCTTCATCCATCACCGTCTATCCGAATCCGGTGGAAGGGGAGCGCATGAATCTGCAACTGCTGAACCAGCCTGCCGGTCGTTATAGTCTGCGTTTGCTGACGCTGGACGGCCGTTCGGTGCTTACACGCACCATAGAGCATGCCGGCGGCAATGCCACACAACAGATCACCCTGCCCCGGCTGATGGCCAACGGACAGTACAGTCTGGAAGTTCTGGGCGAAGGTGAAGCACCGGCAGCCGTAGTTCCGCTGCTGATCAATAACAAATAGGATTTGTCCTGTTTTCAGAATCGTCATTCATCCATCCATAACAACAGCCTCCCTTCGGGGAGGTTTTTTTTTCTTCCCAGACGGGTCACCACGATGGCACCTACGGTTGGGCCTTGGGATCCGGCGTATCCTGCACGCAATCATTTTTTTCGATCCGGGGTCATGCTTGTCTGAACCGCTGATTCCGCGGGTTGAATGATTGCGGTGATTTTCTGTCTGAATCAGGATTCACAGGATTATAGGATTTGCAGGATTTTTTTTGTACCCGTGGTCGGTGTCCTCACCGACCACTACTTTGAAGAACGAGAGGCAAACCTCTTCCTTTTGGGTGGATCGAGGGGGCTCGGTTTGTTTCACGCAAAGCCGCAGAGCAAGTAAGACAAGCTGCAAAGAAGATCTGGATACGTCACAAGGTCTTTCATTGATTCAACAGGCACCATGCATACAAGGTACTCATCATAGTCCTCATTCAATCATTTCAATCATAGTTCAGACAAGGAAAAGGTTTGAGAGGTTTGTTCAAAGTTCAATGTTCAAAGTTCAATGATCAAAGTTCAAGGTTTGCTCCGTAGGGGGGATCTGTTTCTGGCGCACAAGTCAGCTCGTGTGCCTGGCCGTTACTAAATTATCACTGTTGTTTGTGGCTCAGGTACCAAGAGCAGAAGGGTGCATGGCTCAAACTCGGTTACTGCCAAAGGGCCTCTCGTCGGCTGCTGAACATCGATTTTTAATTGATTTTCAATGCCTTTAAAAAATTTAATATTTTTTTTGGATTTCAAACTTTTCCTATATACATTTGCTACCAATACCGTTATCCTAAGAACCTCACTCCCCCAAAAAAAATAACAAATCACTGGTTTGAGCCCTTCGCTCAATGCATGTGAACTGACCAGCGTTCGTCAGGTATTCTGTACCTCAGGAATGCTTGGGTCCTAATTTCCAATATCCCGAAAATCTGGCCCAGTGCCTGCCTGATTTGCACACTTCCATTTATTTTCCTACATGAAGAACAAGAAAATCTGTCCGCCATTGAGGACAGGAAAATCTGTTAACTAAAAAAAAATTAAATGAAAAAGCAGCAATCGGGCAATCGCTCGAAAAATCAAATGCGCTTAGGGGGATTGGGTACAGCCCACCCTTTAAGAAACCTCTTGCTCTTCGTGGCCTTGCTAGCCGGTTCAGGGCAAACGGGTTATTCCCAGGTACAGTACTCCGGCACTGCCAATTACAGCCTGCGAAAGGTGGTACCCGGATACAATGGAAACGCGGTTCAGGTGCGCAGGTCTTCTGACAATGTCACTACCGATATCGGGTTCACGCCTGCCGGTGCCCTGGATGTTGCTGCGCTGAATACATTTGTCCTGGCTTCCAACCCGCTGGGCAGGCTTTCGGTGAATGCGGCCGTTTCCTACAGTTTACGGAAAATGAGAAGCGCCTATGCGGGCAGCGCCATTCAGGTTAGGAGAAGCAGCGACAATACCACGCTTGACATCGGCTTTACCGCAGCGGGCGATCTGGATACCGTTGCCCTGAAAGCTTTTGTAGGTGCGGGTAACAGCGGCTTTGTAGCCCTTTGGTACGATCAAAGCGGCAACGGAATCCATGTTTCGCAGCCTGCCGCCGCCAATCAGCCCCGGATTGTTAACGCCGGACTTGTGGACCGGAAGAACGGAGCTCCTGCGCTGGTGTTTGACGGGGTGAACGACTTTTTCACCACGAATTCCTTTTCAAACACCGGGTTCACCGGTTTTACAGCCAACATACTGGCTTCATGGACCACCGTCGGGTCTTCCATTGGCAACATTCAGACCTTGTTTGACAATGACCACACCTGCACAAGGGGTTTTAACATGCAGGACAGGCCTGACATTGCGAACAAGCCCATTACCATGGGTCTTGCCAATCAGGGTCTTTGCAAGGCTCTCAATGATGTGGTTACTACCGGAAACGGCTCGTTGCGGATCCTCTCCTATGTGAACAATACCTCGCGTGAATCGGGTTACCGCGACGGAACCCTTTTTGCTTCGGACGCATGGAGGGGTACTTACGCGATCGGAACACGGTTTACGATCGGAGCCTGGCATAACCGCGGAAATGTAACCCGCTTTACCAAGGGCACCATTTCGGAACTCAGCATCTTCAAGTCAGCGCTTTCGAATACGGATCTGCAAACTTTGGAGTCGAGCCAATCCATGTATTATCAGGTTGCCGCAGGTTCTATCCTGGGCTCCAACCCGCTTACCAGGCTTTCGGCGAATGCGTCCGTTGCCTATAGTTTAAGGAGAATGCTGAGCACCTATACGGGCAGCGCCATTCAGGTAAGAAGAAGCAGCGACAATGCCACGCGTGACATCGGCTTTACCGCGGCGGGCGACCTGGATACCGTTGCCCTGAAAGCTTTTGTCGGTTTCGGCAACAGCGGATTCGTAAGCGTATGGTACGACCAAAGCGGAAACGGAATACATGTTTCGCAGCCAACCGCCGCCAATCAGCCCCGGATTGTAAACGCCGGACTTGTTGACCGGAAGAACGGTGCGCCTGCCCTGGAGTTTGACGGTAAGAACGATTTTTTCACCACAAATTCCTTCTCAAATACCGGGTTCACCGGCTTCACGTCCAACATAATGGCCGCATGGACCACCGTTGGATCTTCCATTGGCAACATTCAGACCTTGTTTGACAATGACCACACGTGCACATTTGGGTTCAACATGCAGGACAGGCCTGATTTCACAAACAAGCCGGTTACGATGGGTCTTGCCAATAGCGGCACATGCAGGTCCACCAACGATGTGATAAACACCGGAAACGGCTCAATGCGGATTCTGTCCTATGTCAACAATACAACGACTGGAAGTGGTTACCGCGACGGAACCCTTTTTGTTTCGGACGCATGGAGCGGTACTTACGCGATCGGAACCCGTTTCGCCATCGGCGCCTGGTATAACCGTGGACGTGTATCGCGCTTTACCAAGGGCAACATATCGGAATTGACCATCTTCAAATCGGCGCTTTCAAATACCGATCGGGAATCCCTGGAGTCGAGCCAATCATCTTATTATCAGGTGGCAAGTCCTTTTTCTGGCGGCACGTCCGCTGCTGCACCCAGTGCTTTTGTAACGACCTGGTACGACCAAAGCGGAAACGGAAGGCATGTCACCAATGCCACTCCTTCGAGGCAGCCGCAGATCATGAATGCAGGAATGCTGTACAACAATGCAAACGGCAACCCTTCTATTTATTTCAATGGAGGTGGCCGATACCTGGCTCATCCTTTCGTATTGACAACCCAGCCGGTAAGTACCTCATGCATCTTCAATGCCATTTCCCTGGCCAAACCCGGAGGCGAGTTGTTTGGATGGGGCAACAACAGCGGTCGTGGTAGAAGGTATGGCTGTTTTTTTGCCAGCACTAGCGATACCCATGGCGGCTTTGGTGTTGAAAATCTGAACGCAGCGCAGCTTACAAGCACACCGTTGAACGTAAATACCTGGTATGTTTCATCCCAGGTGTTGCCCGGTGCCAACCTGCCCGGTTTGCAACAGTGGATAAACGGAAGCAGCCAAGCCATGTCATCACTCAATGCGCAGACACCGATGAACATCACATCCGGCGAGTTTGCCATAGGTACTGTACCTGTTGCACGTGTGGAGGGACATAACGGCTACATGCCGGAAATGAGCTACTATGCCCAGCAGTTGTCGAACACCCGGAGGATTTTGATTGAAAGCAATCAGGCCGCCTATTACAACCTCGGCATTGCAAATATCAAATATGCACCTCCGGCCTCCCGCAGCCACATCCATTATGTGAATGGTGTGGGAAGAGAGAGCGCAACGGACAAGGTTGCAGAAACCAGCCAGTCGGCCGGTATGGGCTTTATGATCGGAACAGATGCTTCCGGCTATCTCAAAGACAACGGTGATTACCTTACCTGCGGAATGAGCAGCCCAGTTGCCGCTTCAACAACCGGTTCAGATCTGCCGTCAACAGTCGCCGAGCGCTGGCTGAATGACTGGTATCTAAACAAGACGGATGTGGGTGCCAACAACGGGCAAGTGACCGTTTACTTTGATTTCAGCGATTACGGAATCGGCAGCCTGCCCGGAAATGCCAGCAAGTATGTATTGTTGGTTAGAAACTCCCCTTCAGGCGACTTTGCCCTGGTAAGCGGAGCTACGGCCAGTGTGGCAGGCGATCAGGTACGGTTTTCCGTGGACGCATCCAGTCTCAATGACGGCAATTATTACACACTCGGTATCATGGATGCAACCACGCGTCAGACCCAGGCCAGGCCGTTGTCATCTACAGGGTCATGCGAAGGATGCAAGGATAAGACATTCAAAGGGCTGAATGTGTACCCCAACCCGGTAAGCAGCGAATTGACCGTTGAATTACCCGGAAATACGGAAATCGTGAACCTTGAAATATTCAGTTCTACAGGTGCCGTTGTGTACAAGGGAAATTTCAAACAGAAGAAAACGATGCTGGTATCGAGTTTCCCATCCGGCATTTATCTGATCAAAGTTTCAAATGAGAACGCTTCCGAATTCAAACGGATAATAAAGAAATAGGAAGATCCGGCAACTTGGGCGGTGGCCTTGGTCGCCGCATCTACCGGCAGACCGGCAGGAGTGATTCCTGCCGGTCTTTTTTTATTATTTCCACCAGGATGGTTCGTGGCTCACCCTTATTCTTTTTTGTCTGAATCAGGATTCTCAGGATTATAGGATTTGCAGG
>JBIIDU010000167.1:0-5306 GCA_044238165.1 Ferruginibacter sp.
CGATGACAATAAACATGACTTAGTTTTACCCTACCGAATCGCATTCTTCCGCAAAACCAACTATTCCGCTATGAACAAACTCATCGCTGCTTTCGACGGGCTTAAATATTCCACATGCACCCGCGACCTCTCTATAGCTCTTGCACAAAAAAACAAGATGCACCTGGTGGGGGTGTTTCTGGACGACGACACCTACAAAAGCTACAAGATCTATGAGCTGATCAGCCGAGAGGGTGTTTCCGAAAAACGGCTAAAAGAGCTGGAGCTTCAGGACAAGGAAAAGCGGAAACAATCGGCCGATGATTTTGATGCGCACTGTAAAAAAGCCGGGCTTCCCCATTCGGTCCATCACGACCACAAAGTCGCCATTCATCAACTGAAACATGAAAGCATCTATGCCGACCTGCTTCTTGTTGACAGCAGGGAAACCTTCACCCACTATGAGGAAAGCAAACCCACCCGTTTCATCCGCGAACTGCTGGGCGAAGCACAGTGCCCGGTATTGCTGGTTCAGGGGACATTCGGCCCGATCAAAAAAGTGGTGCTGCTCTACGACGGGGCTCCCTCCTCCGTGTTTGCCATCCGGCAATTCAGTTATCTGCTACCGGGGTATGCCGGTCTGCCCTTATCGGTACTGACCGTAGCGCCTCCCGACAAATCGTTGCACCTGCCCGACAACCGGCTGATGAAGGAGCTCACGAAACGCCACTGGCCCCATGCCGATTACGAAGTCCATCACGGTTTGGCCGAAGAGGAAATCATGCGACAGCTCGCAAGGGAAGACGAAGGAACCCTTGTGGTATTGGGCGCTTACCGCCGGAGCAACCTCAGCCGCTGGTTCCGGGAAAGCATGGCCGATCTGCTGATGCGCGAAACGAAGCTTCCGCTTTTTGTAGCACATAATTGAGCAATACATTTGCAACGGCTCTGTAGGATGAGCCTGTTGCAACGTACAAATTTTCGTCAGAAGCGAATGGATTTGTTTTCTTTTTTCTATCACACAAGGCGATACTATGGATTCGCTGACACATTTGGCCATCGGCGCCTGCATGGGCGAGGCCTTTGCCGGCAGAACATTGGGAAAAAAAGCGATGCTCTGGGGCGCACTGGCCCAAAGCATACCCGATATTGATTTCATCACGGCGCTCTGGATGGATACCCCCTCGCAGCTCCTGGCCCACCGGGGATTCACGCATTCATTCCTCTTCTGCCTCATCATGGCCATACTGCTGGCGCTGGCAGCGGAAAAACTGCACCGGCCGCACAATATCCGAACTGGCCGCTGGTTCCTTTTCTTCGGCGGAGCAATCTTCATCCATATTTTTCTGGATGCCTTCAACAACTATGGTGTGGGCTGGTTTGAACCTTTCAGCCATGCACGTTTGTCTTTCAATGCCATCTATGTGGCCGACCCCTTTCTTTCCGTCTTTCCGGCCATCGGTTGTGCGGGACTCATTGCCCTGAGCCGCTGGAATCCGAAAAGAAGCCGCTGGTGGAAAACGGCTTTCTGGGGAATGTCAATTTATCTCGGCTTCTGTCTCTACAACAAATACAAAATCGATAAAGAAGTAAGAAAATCGCTGCAACAGCAGCAAATAAGCTACAGCCGCTTCATGACCACCCCGGCACCTTTGCAAAACTGGCTCTGGTATCTGGTTGCCGAAACCGACAGCGGCTTCCGGGTGGGCTTCCATTCGCTCTTCGATACGGCGCAAACCATTCCGCTGCAGTACTTCCCGCGCAACGAGGCATTGCTTTCACCCGTTCACAACAGTGAAACGCTGCAGCGGCTCCGGCGATTTTCGCAGGGGTATTATACCGCCGAAAAATGGAGCGATACGCTTGTGTTCAACGACCTTCGTTTCGGTCAAATGCTGGGCTGGGAGAATCCGCGGGGCCGTTTCGTTTTCCATTATTTCCTGCACCGGTCAGCCGACAACAGTCTGGTGGTGCAGCGCGGCAGATTCAACGGATGGAATACCCAGACAGTGTTGAATCTGCTGAAACGGATAAGCGCAAACAGTAAAATAGACTGAGGTACCCGTCAGGCAGCCTGCCTGAGCGTGAGTTGGTCAACCCTTTTCTCGGGAGGAACGAACGGAAGCCCGAGCGCCGAGAACAAGGATTCCTCTGTATCACCCGCACGCTTTTTCCCTGAAGCAAGGTCAAACAAACCGTATTCATTCAGTTTGCATCCCAGATTACGGGCCAGCAAACGCAGGCGAACATTGTATTCTTTGGAGCCGGTGAAGTAAAGTAGCGCCGCGCCATATTCTTCAAGCGCCACCAGCCGGATATCGGCCTGAACAAGTTTCGACCGCAAAATCAGGCTTATACGGGTAAGGCCGGAGGACAGTATTTTCTTAATGCCAGGTAATTTCCGGATGGCCTGTACCACTTTCCTTCTCGAAGATGTGGGAACAACCATCACGATATCGATATCGCCAATCGTTTCTTTCTTCCGGCGCAGGCTTCCGGCAAGTTCTGCCTGTTGCACTCCTGGAATCGCCAACAAACGCCTTCGAAATTCCAGAGCGATTTTTGCAGCATCGGCATAGGGCAGTCGCTCGCTTACGGTGTACATTTTGAGGGCGCGCATCAGTTGATTCACCCGGGTGACGCCAAAACCTTTAAGTCTACGCAATTTTCCCTGCCTGATAGCCTCGGCCAACTCATCACTGTTACTTATACCCAGGGCATCGTGCAGGTTCCGCAGTGTGGCAGGCCCGATGCCGCCAGCTTCCATCAGATTGAGGAGTGCGAAGGGCACCTTCTTTTTCAATTCCTCAAACACCTGAATTTGTCCTGTTACCATGTATTCCATGATTTTTCCGGCAATGCCCTCCCCAATTCCGCCGATGGCATCCAGCGTTTTGATATCCGTGGCCAGTGATGCGATATCCTCGGTCATATTGTTAAGCACCTGCGCAGCCTTCTCATAAGCCATGGCGCGAAAACGTTCGGCAGGACCTAAAAAACGATAACAGGCAGCCATATCATGGAAAATTCCGGCCAGTGCCTGGTTTTTGCTGAAATCGGGAGTGTCGGACATGGTGAACTATTTGCTGCAAGGTAATTCCCAACGGAGGCCGCACCGAATGAGGTGAATCAAAAAAACGGATGACAGGCATCATTTCGGAAAGTCCGCCGACCTTCTATTTTCGCATTCAAACAAACACTATGAACGAGCAACTGCTTACCAAAGACATCAGTGAAGTCCTTTCCGCGGTACATTACCGTCCTTCCATTTCGATACTGATGCCCTTCGGGGAAAAGGGCGATTTGAGGCAAAACCTTGTCCAGTCGATGGATTTGGCGGCGGACAAAGTGGAGCGGGAACTGAATAGCCAATATCCGAAGGAATTGGTGAATCCGCTGATGAAGCGGCTGAGGTTGATTATTGAAAAGCTGGACATTGACCAGAAGAAGAAAAGCATTGCCATTTTCCTCTCGCCGGTTTTTGAGAAAGTTGTATTTCTTGACATCGCCGTGGAAGAGAAAGTGATCATCGACGAATCTTTCGAAATCCGCGACCTGGTGTACAGCAGAAAACAGATCAACAAATATCTTGTTCTGCTGCTGAGCAGCCGCGAAAGCCGTATTTTCCTGGGCAATGCCCACGACTTCGCGCGCATCAAATTAGACATCCCGGAATGGGCGGGCGCTTACCGCAACGATGCGCCTGAACGTGTGGCCAATTTTTCGGATACGAAGGAACGCAAAGCAGTTCTGCGTGACAAGTTTCTCCACCAGATTGACCTGGCGCTGGATCCGCTGCTGCGCAACTTCAAAGTGCCCTTGTTTGTGCTGGGTACGGAGAGCGTGCTGGGGCATTTCAAAAAACTATCGCACCATACCCATTCTGTGGCAGGTTATATCCAGGGTAATTATGACGGCAAGAGCGGAATCGAACTCCGAAAAATACTGCAACCGGCACTGGAGTGGTACGACAAGGCACGACAGACCCTGCTGATGAAAAGGATTGATGAGGCTGCCGGCCAGAAAAAACTGACCGGGGGCATCCATTCCGTTTGGAAGGAAGCCATGAACAACAATGGAAAACTGTTGCTGGTGGAAAAGAATTACATGTATGCCGCACAGAAATCACAGAACGGTACGATTTCTCCCGTGGAAGGTAATTTCAGCAGCATACGCGATGCGGTAGACGACCTCATAGAGAAAGTGCTGGAAACGGGTGGTGACGTGGAATTCACGGATGCCGGCTCACTTGACAAGTACAACCATATAGCCCTCATAACCTATCACTAAAAACAACGAACCATGAAACAAATCATCATCGCCACCGACTATTCCAAGGCTGCGGTAAACGCCACCCGGTACGGGGTGGAAATGGCACAGGCCATCAATGCGGGTATACTGCTCTTTCATGTATACCAGATGCCTGTTGGTTACAGCGAAGTCCCGCTCAGCATCAACCTCAGCGAATTGCAGGAAGCCGCCGAAAGCGGAATCATGCGGCTAAAAAATGAACTGACGCAGCAAACGGCAGGAAAGTTACCCATAGAAACCGAAGCCAGGATGGGAACTTTTTCCCAGGAACTTGAACGCATCTGTGAGGACCGGAAGCCCTATGCCGTTGTGATGGGAAGCCAGGGCACATCGGCTGCGGAGCGCCTGCTGCTCGGAAGCCATACGGTGCATGCGATGAAGCACCTCCATACGCCGGTAATTGCAGTGCCACCGGGTGTTTCTTACTCAGGAATCAAAAAAATAGGATTGGCCTGCGATTTTGAAGAAGTGGTGGATACGACCCCGGTTGAGGAAATCAGAACCCTCATCGGGGACTTCCGAGCTCAGTTGCATGTGCTGAACACCGGCAGTAAGGGCGATTACAATCCGGAAGTCGTTTACCAATCAGGACTGCTTCAGGAAATGCTGGGCCCGCTCAAACCTGAATACCATTTCATCGACAACAAGGACATCGATGAGGGCATTGTCGAATTCTGCGACCGGAACGCGGTTGACCTGCTGGTGGTGCTTCCCAAACGTCACAGCCTGCTTGATAAGCTGGTGCATCGCAGCCATACCCGGAGATTGGTACTGCACAGCCATACCCCTGTGATGTCGCTCCACGAATAGGCTGCACATTACAGGGTAGATCCCATTTGTTTTTTAACAGCGGAACATAAGCCGGAAGCCGGCAAGCACCCCGGGTTTAATCAGGGGTGCTTTTTTACGTAAAAAAATGACCAGCATCATCCCCCAGTACGTAAAGAATCAGGGGATAAAGCATTTCCATCTTTTATCTTGCAGGCCTAAATCATTCACCATGAACAACACAGGAA
>JBIIDU010000168.1:0-5298 GCA_044238165.1 Ferruginibacter sp.
GTCGGCATCAAAACTCAGGTTGTTGATGGTGGTGGAAGGCGTTATGGAAATTTGTTTTGCGAGACCAAAACCCGGGTCGGTGTCGATGAAGTATTCCGCACGAACGATGTTCGGCAGGCTCAGGGAAGAAGATTCCACCTTGAAGAACGACATCTTGCTGGTGATGCTCCAGTTGCCGCTGGCATCGAGCGTACGCAGATAAAGATTGTGAAAGCCCGCGGCGATTCCGCTCAACGGAACCGCGGCGCTGACGTCCGAAATACTTGTTCCTGGTGTTATCGGGATGGAAGTGCCCCGCCCGAAACCCGGATCGGTGTCGATGAAATATTCCGCACGAACGATATTCGGTAGGCTCAGTGATGCCGATTCAATCTTGAAGAAGGAAAGCTTGCTGGTGATGCTCCAGTTGCCGTTGGCATCGAGCGTACGCAGATAAAGATTGTGAAAGCCCGCAGCGATTCCGCTCAACGGAACTGAGGCACTGACGTCCGAAATACTTGTTCCGGGTGTTATCGGAATGGAACTGCCCCGTCCGAAGCCCGGATCGGTATCGACAAAATACTCCGCACGTACAATATTCGGAAGGCTCAGTGAAGCCGATTCGATTTTGAAGAAGGAAAGCTTGCTGGTGATGCTCCAATTGCCGTTGGCGTCGAGTGTACGCAGGTAAAGATTGTGAAAGCCCGCAGTGATGCCGCTCAACGGAACTGAGGTACTGACGTCTGTAACAGTGGTACCCGGTGTCACCGGAATGGAAGTCCCCCGACCAAAGCCCGGGTCGGTGTCGATAAAATATTCCGCACGTACAATATTTGGAAGGCTCAGCGATGCCGATTCAATTTTGAAGAAGGAAAGCTTGCTGGTGATGCTCCAGTTGCCGCTGGCATCGAGTGTGCGCAAAAAAAGGTTATGGAAGCCGGCACTGATTCCGTTCAACGGAACGGATGCCGAAACATCGGAAAGGCTGGCAGCGGGTGTTATGGCAATCGATGTGCCCCGCCCGAACCCGGGATCGGTGTCTATGAAATACTCGGCACGTACGATATTGACCTGAGCAGTCAGATGGCCGACAAGCAGCATGGCGCCGATGAGGGCGCAGAAAATGCGGAATGGCTTCACGAGGTTGGCTTTATCAGGTGCCCAATCAATTGTTGCTCCGGGTGCTGAAGGTCAGCGTCATGGTGCTGCCGCTGGGTGTGGCAGGCAGCGACAACTTGTTGATGGAGGGAATCGGCGGATTCATGGCCAGCCTGAAGGGGGTTGTACCACCGAAAGCGCCACAATCCACCCCTCCGCCACCCGCGCCTATGGCCGGGCTGCCGGGTTTGAGCTGATACACATTGTCAACAAAGCCACCTGCATTGTTTACGAATACGGTACTCATGTCAACATTACGCTGGTTTCCGTTCCCATCGGGGAGGTTGGTGTTGGGGGCCAGGTTGTTGGACACGTTGCAGTTGAAAAATGTACTGGGGGGACCATAGCGGTTGAAGATATTGTTTCCCACCACACTGTTGTAGAGAGAACCGCAGTTGGCATTTCCTGCATAAAAATCCACTGCATTGATCACATTGTTGGTGATGATTCCATCCGATCCGCCGTCATTGTACACACAGTTGCCAATGATACAATTGGTCAGCAGAAAACTATTGGAATTGTTTCTGAAATTTACATAGGAAAACCAACAGCCGGTGGCCAGGATATTATCGGAATTGTTTAATTCAAGATACCCGGTGACATAACCGGGAGCTCCCCCAGAAGTAGTGGCCGCACAACGCATCAGATTGATGTCGGATACACTTTCAAGATAGATACGTCCATTGGTCCTGACCATCAAGGTGCTTCCGTTGGATCCGTTGTAGATATTGATATCCCCTACATAAGGGAGACGGGTATCCCAATGGATGCCGGGATTGTTTTCCGCAAACTGACCCATACCAAATATGACCAGCCTTTTTCTCATATTAAGTACTCCATAACTGTTCACTGAAGGTTCGAGATGGATGGTGTCACCGGCCGCAGCCCCGTCATGCGCCGCCTGTATGGTGGTGAAATCGGCCACTACGCCGGTATTGTTGTTCACGCGCCAGATGCGGGCCATGGAAACACCCACAAAAAACAGTGAGCAAAGCGAAAGCAGGAAAAACTTTTTCATAAATTGGTTTTTATAGTTGCATAATCTTTAACAAGTTGGACAACATACCCCGTTAGACCGCAAAATCAGCCAATGACCCTTCAATTTTGAGCAACCCTAAGCAAGGGATTGGCTCTTTTGAAGAGGACAAAAACAAAGTTTCGGAATAAGCGGGAATGCGGATACAGGCTTTAGAAGGGTATCGAAACGGTAGCTAAAAATAATTTAAAAAAAGAAAAAGCAAATATTATTTTTTGACAGGAGAAAGCAAAACGCAGAACATATTTGAAAATTAGCATCATTTTTGTATCCTCATCAACAGGAGAATCGAATGCATGAGTGACTATTCCAATTTGGCCCATCTCCCCATCCTACTGCTCTATCTCTTCTTCAGATACCTGAACCAGCCGGCACAACCGGAGCAGAGAACTTCGTCCAAGGTTCCTCCCTGCTCCGTTCAATTCTACCAGAACGGCCAGCGCTTCGACGGCTCGCTGTTTTTGCATTGCCTGTATTTACTGCAACTGGAAACCCAGGTGCAAATTGATGCCGATTCGATCACGGAAGCCGCCCTGAACCGATATGCCGAAATGAGAAAACAAAGGGAAAACTTTTCGGTGGCAAAGACCGATGCCGTCATTGCTTCGGAATCCTATCTGAAGGACCTTTTGGAACATGTGTCCCATCTCAATTGAATTTCAGCCTTCCTTCGCAGCAACATGTTTTTTGTCTGAATCAGGATTCGCAGGATCACAGGAATTTAGGATTTCATCCACGTTACACCTGTTCCCTTTCGAAATTGCTTGTGCCCCTTGTGATAAAAACCTTGTGCACTTTGTGGTAAAAAATTCATACACAAGAAACACGAAGCAGGCACAAAACACAAAAGGACGTATTCCTTATCTGGCAAACGAGTCCACTCGTATGCCAGGCGCTACGAAACACCAATCTGTAATGCGCCAACGATCACGCGCAAGTTGGGGCGGGTGGACCCCCTGAATCCCCCAAAGAGGGAATAAAATCATCCGGGCGAAAGAAGTGATTCACTGAAACTTCACGTGAAAAATCAGCGAAACCCCATAATCAACTTAATCTGCGGTTCAGACAAGAACGTGCACGTCAAACAGAAATCACACTTAGGCTTAGGCAAAAAAAATCCCCGGAACTCGGGGATTTGTCAATAGGATGTATCAAAATGACTGATCAGTAGTTGTAATTTCCACCGCTGTCGCCACCGCGGTTTCCGCCGCCATAGCCGCTACCGCCGTATCCACCGCGGCTTCCGCCACCATAGCCGCCGCCGCCACTTTTCTTGTAGCCGCCACCACCGCCGTTGCCGAAGCTACGCTTCTTGTAGCCGGAGCCTTCAGGCCGGGGTTGCGATTCATTGACAATCAGCTTGCGGCCTTGCACTTCCTGCTCGTTGAGGGCTGCGATTGCCGACTTGGCGGCTTCCGCGTCATCCATTTCAACAAAACCGAAGCCCTTGCTGCGACCGCTCATTTTGTCTTTGAGAATCTTGGCGCTTGTGATAGTGCCGTACTGGGAGAAGAGATTGTTCAGGTCATCATCGGTCATCGACCAACTTAAATTACCCACGTAAATGTTCATTGTAATGCTTTTTAAAAAATTAAATAAAAACCATAATGACTTAGTTGGTACAATGAACTGAACACATGATGCCTTCAGCTAGCGACGAAATACTAAAACCATTAGATTAAAGCGAAGTTATGGAATAAATTCAAAAAAAACATGTAATAGCCCCGGTTCAGCAGGGAAATATTTTGATTCCTATTGGGGAGGGCAGCGCATTCAGTTGTCAGCGCCTTCCGGTAGATGATTTTATTTATTATTGAACCGAAAATTAAAAATTATCAAAAATGATGTGGCTTTATACTCGAAAAATTTAAAAACATCTTCATGTTAACAAATAGTCAAATTCAAGGGAGTAAAAAAAACCCGCCGGATGGCGGGTAAGTATTTTGAGAACCGGGGCTGGATTATTCGGCCACTACTTCAAAAGCGATGTCCGTCTCATTGCCGTTTCCGAAATCGATCCGGGCATTGAAAGTACCCAGCTCTTTCACGTCGTCGATGATCTGGATACGACGGCGGTCAATTTCATATCCCTTCTGCTCACGGATGGCCCGTGCGATTTGAACGGAAGTGACACTGCCGAAAATCTTTCCGCTGGTGCCGGTTTTGGCACCGATGCGCAATACGCCGTCCTTCAGTTTGTCGATCACACTGTTGATTTCAGCCAGTAATTTGGCTTCCCGCTTCTGCTGCTGTTTGATGCGTTCTTCCAGCATTTTCATGTTGGAGGCATTCGCTTCAACCGCCATCTTTTGCGGAATGAGGTAGTTGCGGCCGTAACCGTTTTTCACGGTTACCAGCTCATTGGCTCCGCCCAGATTGTTCACGTCCTGTATCAGTATTACCTGCATGATTTTGCATTTTTACCCAAGCCCTTGGGCCTTTCTCCGCACGAGGCGGATTAGGGTGGTTAAGAATCTTATTTCATCAAATCGGTCACGTAGGGCAGAATGGCCATTTGCCTGGCTTTCTTCACCGCGTCGCTCACCTTGCGCTGGTACTTCAGCGAGTTGCCGGTAAGGCGGCGGGGAAGCAGCTTGCCCTGCTCGTTCAGGAATTTCTTAAGAAAATCGGCATCCTTGTAATCGATGTAGCGGATACCCATTTTCTTGAAGCGGCAGTATTTCTTGGGCCGCTTCTCAGCCTTGATGGCCGTCAGGTATTTGATTTCGTTCGTCTTTGCCATGGTTATACCTCCGCGTTTTGGGTGGATGCATGTACGCCACTTCTCTTTTTCGCATTGTACTCGACGGCGTATTTGTCGAGTGCAGTGTACATGTGCCGCATGACGGATTCGTCGCGCAGAAGTTGAGTTTTCAACTTGGCATTGAAGCTGGATGGCGCTTTATACTCCATTACCCAATACAGACCGGTAGTCTTCTTGTTAATGGGATAGGCCAGTGATTTCAGTCCCCAGGGATTGGTGTGCAATACTTCACCACCCTCGGCTTTCACCATTGCGGCGTAGCGGGCCTGGGCGGCCTTGAAGTCTTCTTCAGAAAGCACAGGGGTAAAAATCACCATCAATTCGTAGTTGTTCATTTCCCTGATGTTGGTTAAAAAATTGG
>JBIIDU010000169.1:0-5294 GCA_044238165.1 Ferruginibacter sp.
TCTTTTTGACGCACTGTTCCAGCAATCAATCACCCTGCAGGGAAAACTGAACGCCATCGTACAGTTGTACAAGGCCCTTGGCGGTGGCTGGGACTAGTTTTTGCGGTCATTCTTCTTTAAAGGAATGTGTGGACATTGCCGCAACTGTAAAGCCTTTGTGCAATTGGCATACGGCATGTTCCAATTTCCTGATTGATTCCCCTGATTTCCTCAGCCACCATTTATTCGATTTTCTTCCCCGGGAAGGACCATCCCGATATTGATACTGACCAATGTCATAACTCCCACTGCTGCAGGAAATATAAATCAAGCCGCAGAAACAGGTAATTGCATTCCAACAAACGGAGAAGCAGACCCATGAATACAGAAAAGCTGTTGAAAAACTTAGCAGAGGGCAACGGCAAAGCAACGGCCATAGCGATGCTGGAAAAATCGCCCACCGGCATACGCGGCTTTGACGAAATCACCTTCGGGGGTTTGCCTAAAAACCGGCCCACCGTGCTGGTGGGTGCATGCGGCACCGGCAAAACCTTCATATCGATGGAGTATGTCATCAAAGGCGTGACCCAATTCAATGAGCCGGGCGTATTCCTCACGTTCGAGGAAAAGTCAGAAGAGCTTTGCCTGAATGTGGCATCGCTCGGCCATGACCTGAAGAGCCTGGTGAACCGGAACAAAATCTACCTTGAACACCTGAATGTGGCCAACAACGAAATCCATGAAATAGGGAAATACAATATCGAAGGCCTGTTTGTGATGCTGGACACCGCCATCAGGAAAGTAGACGCCAGACGGATCGTGCTCGACTCCTTCGACACGCTTTTCGCCAATTTCGATACCCGCATGCTGCGCACCGAATTCAAGCGGCTGTTCCAATGGCTGAAGGACAAAAAAGTGACGGCCATCATCACCGCCGAAACCGGCGACACTTTTCTCACGCGGCTGGGACTAGAAGAGAACGTAGCCGATTGTGTGATTGAACTGACAAACAGGATAACGAACCAGATCGGCACAAGGCGCATCAAAATCATCAAATACCGCGGCTCTTTCCATGCCAACAACGAATACCCGTTCATCATCGACAACAATGGTGTGAACATCTTTCCGCTCATCAACCAGCAAATTGAATTCAAGCCGCTGCGGGAGCGCATATCTTCCGGTATCGACAGTCTCGATGAAATGCTGGGGCAAAAAGGCTTTTACGCGGGCAGCAGCATTCTGGTATCGGGAACAGCAGGCACGGGCAAAACCAGTTTCGCCGTTTCATTCGGCGCCCGCGTTTGCAAAAGTGGCCTGCGCTGCCTTTTCTGCGCCTTTGAGGAAGCCCCCAACCAGTTGTTGCGCAACATGGAATCCATCGGCATCAAACTCTCCGATCATATGGATGCGGGATTGCTGCAGTTCTATTACGCCCGGCCCTCATTGCAGAATCTGGAATTGCATTTCATGGCCATCAAGGAACAGATAGAAGTTTTCAAACCTTCGGTCATCATTCTCGATCCGGTGACCAACCTGATGACCGAAGGGCCCAACAGCGATGTGCGCAGCATGCTCACCCGCTTCATCGATTTCCTGAAGGCAAAACAGACCACCGTGCTGTTAACTGCCGCCATATCCGTGGGATCGATCGCCCGTAACCCGAGCGATGAAGGTATTTCGTCGATGGTGGACACCTGGATGATGCTGCAGGACATTGAAAGGGCCAACGAAAGGGCAACCGTTTTTTTTGTCATGAAAGCAAGAGGCATCGCGCATTCTCGGCAGCAGATGGAGGTCTTCATCTCAAATGAAGGAATACGGCTCCTTGCGATGAACAATAAAACTTCTGCCGCCGGCTGAACAAGAATTGGAAAAAGTATGGTTGACGCGCATCGATTCCTTCAAAGAAAATAAGATTGTCATGAACCCATCCCCTGCCCATGAGTACCCAAGACAAAAATGAGCAATACCGGTTCGATCTTTTTGTAGCCGACAATTCCCTGGTTTCGCATAAAGCCATGCGCAACATCAATGCCATACTGGAAGAGCGGATCAGGGGCAGTTACCGGCTCGACATTGTGGACATTTACGAACAACCTGAACGCACGCTGGCCGACCAGGTAATCACTATTCCGACACTCATCCGAAAAAGTCCCTTGCCGGAGGTCCGTATTACAGGCGATTTGTCGGCAACGGCAGATGTGATTGATGTACTGATGCTATAAACCCGGAAAAGCCATGAACAAGAATTACGATGCCGAGATGGATTATATCCTGGAGCAGCTGGTCAAAGCTTATGAGGACCTCTACAACGGCATGTCTTTCTATTCGGACGCAGACCTGAAATCAACCAAAGACACCGTCACAAAAAATGTGATGGAGCAATTCGGCCTCAAGGACTGGGAAATCAATCTTCTCTATTACACGCTTTTCATAGATACCCATATCAAAAGTATCGACCCACTGACCATTTCCCTTGGCGGACTGGTGTTCAGGAATAACGGCGGCTATTCGGAGCGAACGAAAGCCAAATTGCTTGAGGCGCAACGGCTCGAAAACATCCAGAATGCTTTCCGGAAAGATTCCCTGGGCCTGATGATCTTTACAGCGATTGTGGCCTTCGGCACGATGATTTCGGCCTTTTACTTCGCACTTGAAGTCTACAGGTACTTTACAGGAAAGTGAAAAATGGTTCTGGTATAACAAAACTCCCGGTACCGACCTATACGATGCATTCCCATTCCATGTGATGAGGGATTTCCCTGCCCGGACACCAGACTAATCAGACTTACGGATTATGAAATAATCGCCCCTATTTTATTGGTGTCAAAATGTTATTGCGAGACGACAAAAGGTCATGTTTACGCCTGGTCGGATACGGTTTGTTTAATTTAATTATCCATCTCGGTTTAGTTTTGCCGAAACTGAACAAAGAAGATTGGAATAAGCCATCCGGAGTTATGACTTTTGTCAATATCACTTCACCAAAAAACTGCATCATGAAAAAAATCCTGGCTGCGCTATTGCTGGCGGGTTTATTATCCTGTAACAACTCAAAACAGGAGAGCAACAATCCGGCCGCAGGCTCCGACTCCACCTCCAACACCACTACCGTTTACTTCAACGGCGACATCATTACCATGGAGGGCGATTCGGCCACCTATGTGGAAGCGCTCGTTGAAAAAGGCGGAAAAATCGTTTTTGTGGGCGACAAGGCAACTGCCCTGAAAGAGGCCGGTTCATCGGCAACCCAGGTCGACCTGGCCGGCAAGACCCTCCTTCCCGGATTTATTGATTCCCACGGCCACATGGTGTATTTCGGCAAGAACTTCATGGACCAGTCGCTCACCGGCGTAAAGGACATTCCCGAAGTCATCAAACGGATGCAGGACCATGTAGCGCAGGTACCCGGCGACGGTTGGATCGTAGGCATGGGCTATGCCCATATGAAGATGCCGGAAAAACGCCACCCGACCGCCGACGAACTTGACCAGGTTTCAAAAGACCGCCCGGTGCTGATTGTACACTCTTCGGGCCATGGTGGATCCATGAACCACGCGCTGATGAAGCTGCTCAATATCAACGAAAGCACGCCCGACCCCGAAGGCGGTGAATACCTCCGCGAAAAGGGAAGCAAGATGCCTTCGGGCCCGATGGAGGAAACCGCGCTGATTGAAGTGCGGAACCGCAGGCCGGCATTCAATGATGAAGCCGCCGCCAAAGTAATCACCGAAGCCAGCAAGGTATGGGCCAGCAACGGACAAACCACGGCCATGGAATGCGGACTCGGACTCGGCGCCGATGATATCGCCATTGTGGAGAACGCCATCGACAAGAAATTGCTGCCCATCGACCTCGTGGTGTTCGCCAAAGAGTCGAGCACCAACGATGTGGTGAACGCCGCCTATGGCGTGAGCGAGGCCTATGCCCCCGCCAATATTGCCAATTCCCAGAAACTGCTGAGCAACCGTGTCGACCTCGACAAGCGGTACATCAACCGCGTACGCCTCGGCGGTGTCAAGTTCTGGCTCGACGGAAACCCCGCACTGGCCTGGATGTCGCAGCCCTTCGCCACACCGCCTCCCGGCCGCGATAAAACCTTTAAGGGATATGGGCAGATTCCCGACTCGCTGATTTTCTCGTTCTTCGACAAATACTGGACCACGAACCTGCAGATCAACATGCACGTGATGGGTGACGAGGCCATAGAACAGGCCCTGCGCGCTATTGAAGCGGCCATCAAAAAGCACGGCATGAGCGACCACCGTCCCGTGTTTGTACACTGCGGTTATGCCCGCCCCGACCAGATCGCCCGGTTGAAGACCGTCGGCGGTATTCCCTCCTTCCTTTCCGCCGGCCTGGTCATTCAGGGCGACGAAATCGAAAAAATGTGGGGGCCCCAGCGCACGGCCAATGGTATGGCACAACAGTCGATGCTGAAAGCAGGCGTGCCCTTCACCCTCTCACACGACGCGCCCATCATGTCGCCCGCCATCATGCCGCTGGTCGCCTCTTCGGTGAACCGCATGACCAATACCGGAAAAGTGCTGGGTCCTGACCAAAGGATATCGCCCTATCTCGCCCTGAAAGGCGTTACAGCATGGGCCGCCTATCAGATCAAGGAGGAAAACAGCAAGGGAACGCTGAAGACCGGAAAACTGGCCGACCTGGTGATTCTCGACAAAAACCCGCTGAAGGTTGATGCGAAAGCCATCGGCGACATCAAGGTGCTGGAAACCATCAAGGAAGGAAAATCGGTTTTCAAACTCACCGGAAACGGCGCACCGACAGCTAAAGTGACCATGGACGAGCATCACCACCACCACGAAACCGGACCCAAAATGCCTTTGAGCGCCCGCCAGCAAAAAGTGCTGGCCAATCTGGTGCAAAGTGCAAGTCAGGACTAACCGGGCGGTTGCAAACAAGACAATCCGAAAATCATTCCAATGAAGAAGTTACTATCAGGTAAGGCAGGCTGCATGATCATCTGCAGCCTGCTCACCCTTCTATACATGCCGGGCAACGCACAGCAACCCAAGCCCATATTGAGCCTGGCCGACAGCAGCGTACATGTTTTTTTCGGTGCCAACCTGAAAACCACCATGCTGCTCTCCAACCGCAGGATGGCCCCGGGCAACGGAACCGCTTTTTTGCTCCTGCCCAAAGATGCCACAGGTGTCGAAAACAGTTTTGACTTGAATGCAAGGGCGAGCACCCTCTATATGGCCGCCGACGGGCCACGGTTGGGCAGTTTCAAGCTGGGGGCCAAAATGGTGTTCTATGTTGTGCGGGATGTGTCCGACCCTGCTTATGGC
>JBIIDU010000170.1:0-5283 GCA_044238165.1 Ferruginibacter sp.
GCCTTATCTCATAGGCTTGACGCAACGTGCCCGATCAAATTTGCCCCAAAAATTACAAGCACCATGGGGATCCTCTGCTTGGAAGAAAAAGATATTGAACGATAGCGTTCAACCGGACTTTCCGGAAATCATTTGATGATGGTCACATATCCGGTGAGCGGTTTGCGCCCGCTACCGGGTTCCAGAACATAGTAATAGGTGCCGAAAGGTAGCGGCTTACCGTTCATGGTGCCATCCCAGCCCGGTGAGGTATAGCTCTTTGTTTCATAAACCAGCTGTCCGCTCCGGTTGAACACCTGGATACGGCAGTTGGGATAGGATTCCAGGTACTGAATGAGCCAGGTATCGTTGATGCCGTCGCCGTTGGGTGTGAAGGTGTTGGGCACTACCGGACTCTTGAGCAGGCGTATGAATACCTGGTCGGTTTTCTTGCAACCCCCACGAGCAGATACCTGCAGGGTGTAGGTGATGTCATCTGAAAGTCCGCGTACCAGAGGACGAAGGATAGAGGCACTGCTCAGGAAAGTGGGCGGCGTCCAGGTATAACGCAAGTCGTCACCCGAAGCGGTAGCATTGATGGTGATTTCACCGCCCTCCAGCACGACCGTGTCGGTTCCAGCAAAAACCTGCGGGTAAGGATAAACGACAAATGGTCTCGGAACAGATTGATTGGTGCAACCGAACTGGTTGGTTATTTTCAGCGAAACCTGATAGGTTCCGGGATTGGCGTACACATACGGAGGCGGCACTCCGCCCGGTGAGAAGGACCCCCCATCGCCAAAATTCCAGTCCCAGAGGGTGATTGGTGCACCTGCGCCATCGCTGCGGTCAATGAACCGGACCTGCTGGTTGGCACAAAGGCTCAGGCTGTCGGAAGTGAAGTCGGCCTTGGGCTCGGGTCGGATGCGGTTGACCTGTAAGGTGGTGTCATCCTTGCAACCCCTGCCGCTGGTAACTAGCAATTTCACATCATAAGGCCCAACGCCCGGGTAGGTATGAGAAGGATTTTTAGCAAACGAGGTGTTGCTGCCGCTGCCGGCATCTCCAAAATTCCAGGAATAGGTGAACGCGTTCTGAGTTCCGTCGGATATGGTGGACAGGTCGGTGAAATCAACCTTGGCAACAGGCATACAGATATTTGCAGGATAGCTGAAATTGGCTACAGGATTGGGATTGACGTCAAGCGCAAAAGGACGGGCAGTAACCTTGCATCCATTGCTGGTTTGTACTTTCAAAACCACTTCATACAGTCCCGGAGAAGCATAGGCGTGGGATACAGAGGCGTTACTGTTATTCACTACGGGTACGGTAGCATCGCCAAAATCCCAGATCCACTGGATGATGCTTCCGGCGGTAGATACCGAACTGTCGGAAAAAGTGATCGGTTGTTCGGTACACAGTGGACTGCTTACACCGAATTTGGGAACCGGTGGTGTGAGCACCCTAATTGATTGCGTGGCACTATCGCGGCAGCCCTGATTGGAAATGAACAGGTATTTGATGGGATAAGCATTGGGAGCAAGAAAGGTGGGTGTGAACAATCCCGCGGCGTTCACCCCGGTGCCGCTGAAACGGCCCGCGCCCGGCACACCTCCGATTTCTGCTGCCTGGACAATGGTGTAGGGATTCGCATCCTTACATATATCTGGAATCGCGGTGTACTGTACCTTGGGAATGGCATATACCGTAACGGGAATGGTCACATCGTCGGAACAGCTTGTACCCGAATAAGCCTGGTACCGGACCTGATATGTTTTGCTCAGGGGGCTTTGGAATACAGGATAACGATGGCGGTAAATCTTTCCGTTGAAAGGATTGTTGTCCAGTTCGGTCACAGCAGGGGTTCCAAGGTCGTCCCAGGTGATGATTACTTTGGTTACATTTCCAAAATTCACAGTGGAACTGTCGCGGATGGCTACAGAATCATAACTGCAGAAGCCGGGGGCTACATTGAATACCCTTGCCACCGGTATATCGCCGTTGACGGTAAAGGTTTGCGGCGTGGTGGAAACGCAACCCGAATTGGTGGTTACCGTAAGGGTTGCCGTATAGCTACCGATGGCGCTGTAACGATGCTGCGGATTTTGCAGATTCGATACATTGTTGGCCGGTGTGCTGTTCTGATCGCCGAAATTCCAGCTCCAGGACACGATGGTTCCGCCGGAAACAGAGGATGTGTCGGCGAACACAGCGGAAGCATCACTTAAGCAAACCTCGGGTGATATGTAACCGGCAACAGGCAACGGATTGATTGTCACATTCCTCACCAGCGGAGTGTTGTTTTTACAACCCTTATTGGTTTCCACCGTCAGACCGACGGGATAATTGCCGGGAGCATTATATGCGTAGTTGAATGGAGTCGCGAAATTTATTACTGAGTCGGGACGGCCGTTTCCGAAATTCCAGGTCCACTTTACGATATTGCCCGCATTGGCTTTTGAGGTGTCCGTAAAAACCATATTCCGTGTGGCGCAGGCAGGTAAGTCTGTTTTGAAACCGGCCGTGGGCAGCGGGTTCACAATTACCTGCTGTATGGCGGTATCGCTCTGACAACCAACCGCGGTTTTGATCCAGTGGCGGATGTTGAACGTGTCGGAAGTGGCATAGGTTTTTGATGGATTTTTTCCGGTGCCCGTCGGTGAACCGTCATTAAAATCCCAGAACCAGTTTGCAATGGAACCGGAGGAAGCCTGCGCCGTACTGTTCAGCTGGGTGGCTGCATTAAGGCAGTTTTCAGGAGTAACGGCAAAGGAAGCCAGCGGCTGAGGAAAAATATTGCTGAATACATTGGTGGCCGTGTCTTTACAACCGGCTGCCGAACGCACAACCAGCGAAATGGTGAAGGGGCCTGTGCCGGAATAGAGATGCGTCGGATTCTGCAGCGCTGAACTGTCGCGCGGGCCGCTGGAAGGCTCTCCGAATTTCCACTTGTAGAGGAATCCGGCCTGCGAATTGTCGGCAATGGAGCTTGCATCGGTGAACGATGCTGACTGGTAGGGCAGGCAAACCTGAACCGGTGGCGTAAATGCGGCCTGTGGCAAGGGATTTACGTTGAAAGATTTTTGAACCGGGGCGCTGCTACATCCCCCGGGAGAAACAACGGTCAGCGTCACTGTTTTAGGTCCCCAGGTATTGTAAATGTGCCGGATATTGTTGATGCGCGTCAACGTGTCTACGGTACCATCCCCATAGTCATAAATCCATTTGAAAATGGTTCCGGGTGCAGCTACCGTGGAGGAGTCGGAAAAGATGACTTCGTTCTTTTCGCATACAGGATTGAGCACCCCGAACTTGGCCTGGGGAATGGGGTTTACTGAAACCTGAACAGGTGTGGTAGTGCTGATGCAACCGATATTGGTTATGAAACTGAATTTTACCGTATAGGTTCCAGGAACCTGGTACTTATGCGCTGGATTGCGCAGTGTGCTGGTGTTCCCATCGCCAAAATCCCAGGTCCAACGGTAAGAATAGGTGCCTGTTTCGTAAACCGTATTGTCGGTAAAATAAACCGAGTCGGCAATACAGCCTGAACTGCTGTAAGAGAATGAAGGCGTGGGCGTATTCTTCACATATAGGGTATCCTCCTTGATTTGCGAGTTACCGCAGCCGTCGGTTCCGGGCGTGCCGGCCGTAATGGAAAGCGGATAGTTCCCCGCAGGGCAATAGGTGTAAGGGCTCGCCAATTTATAACGCCACACCTGCCTGCCGTTGATCAGATAAGTGCTGTCTGCAACCGGATTGTTGATTGTGACGTTAGGACTCTGAAAGCCCTTGAAATCCCAAAGCAGGGAAGTGGGCTGAAAGGGATAGGTGATGGTGAAGAAGAAAGGGGTGCAGGCGCAGGCGGTATTCTGCCCCGAAATATTGAGCGGGTTCAGCGGGGCAATGAAATTGTAAAGGTCGCGCAAATTGGTTCCCGCGGAATATCCGTAGGATTCAGCATTGCCAAAACCGTAGGCGATGGCATTGAATCCCGAATCGCAACTCAGGTTATGCGCTCCTGCCGAAACCTGAAAGCGCATGAACGCGAAATTGTTGTCAAGCGCAATGGCCGTGGGTGTGGTTGCGGGAATCGCCCCGTCGATCCGGAAAGAACTGACACCGGTCCCGGAATTCCGCAGCACTACATTGATAAAATGGCGGTTGATGACGGTGCCCGTGGTAGGCTGCATGGAGTTAAGGGTTACGTTCGACACCGTTTGCTCCACCGGATTCAGGTAAATCATATCCGGGTCGTGCGGATCGGCGTTACCCCCGCATTGCTGGTTGTTCGACTGGCGGGTGGTGAAATACTGGGCTACCAGCACCGGCTTGTCCGATTCCACCACATAGGGGACGTTAGAGCTGAACTCATAGAAATCGTTGAGGAAACTGACCGGATCAAGCAATACCCCGTTCACAAAAACATTGGACGAGGGATCGGGACGAAATATGCGGAAATAATTGAGATTGCCGTTAGAAGTTCCCGGAATACCACCAGTGTTGATGCTGGGGACCAGGATATATTTTTTGCCCCAGGCACTCGCCGGATACATCTGCTGGTAAAGATTGTCCGAAGAGCCCGCACCATTGGAGCAGCCGATGGAAATTTTTCCGCTGCCGCAGAAAACGGCGATTTTTTTGCACCCGACACCGCCGTTGGCAACCGACTTGATGGTGGAACCGGTCAGGTCCGAAGAAGCCAGCACCTGATAGATCTGTCCCTGATTGAGCGTAATGGTTTGAGTAACTCCCGCAGGGAAGCCACCCTTGGTTTGTCGCGTAGGGGTTATTTCCACACTGGTGGTTCCGGTATCGGTGGCACAGACGAAAAAGTAGGAATAGGAATTCTGTTCATTGGAAATCTGGGTGTAGTTGAGTGAGTAGTAATTCTTACCCAACGTATTTGTAGGCAGGTATACGGTCGCGCCGGATATGGCATTCACATAAATGAAACCATAAGCCACCACAGGCTGCAGGGCAGTGATATGAATTCCGTGGTTGTATAAGCCCTCATCGAGCAAAGCAGCGGTACGGGGAATAGTGACCACCGAAATCTGGTTGGCAGTGACGGTAAAGTTCTGGCTGAAACCGATGCTGGCTATGGAAACATTGCCTGAAGTGTTCACATCGGATGTGAGGTAAATCTGCATCTGTTCGGGAGTTCCGCCGTTGAACATACGGACGTGGTTGCCGTAACCTACCCAAAAGTCCTTCCCCTTGTTGGAGAAGTCCTGCGCGAGTGTCTGGCCTGCTGCCAAAACCCAAAGGATAAGTGCCGTATATTTCCTGAACAAAAGCAGT
>JBIIDU010000171.1:0-5252 GCA_044238165.1 Ferruginibacter sp.
TGGTTGCCGGAAGTGTGAGCAGTACCAGTATCGGCTTCACAATGCTGTCGAGAAACCCGAGCAGTATAGCGAACAGGAATGCGGTGATGAAACTGCGCATTTCAATACCGGGCAGGATGTAGGCCAGGAGAAAAGCGTTGACCGCGGTGATGATGATTTTGATGATATAGTGCTTCATGCTGAAGGGGAGGTAAAATTACACCACCACCAACTCATAAAACGCTTCGGGCTGCAGATATTTTTGCGCCAGTTGCAGCAGTTCATCCGGACCGGTCTGCTTGATGGCCCGCACGCTCTGGTCAAAATAATTCGGCGAGAGGTCGTTCAGCACGATGTTCTTCCAGCGGCCCATCAATTGGAAAGGTCCGTTCAGATCGCCGAGAAGAAGGCCGATCATGTAATTACGCACCAGATGGAGTTCCTCCGCATCGACAGGCTCTTCACAAAGTTTTTTCATTTCCCGGTACACTTCGGAAACCGCGGCTTCGCAAACATCTTTACCGGCTTCGGTGCTGATGAGCCAGGCGGTATCGCCCAAATGGTTCTGCACATAACTATGTATGCCATAGGTATAGCCCTTATCTTCCCGGATGTTGCTCATCAGCCTGCTGCCGAAATAGCCGCCGAACAAGGTGTTGAGTACCATGACAGGCTGGAAATCGGGATGGTGCCGTGAAGGAAAGGGCCGCCCGATTCGGATTGCCCCCTGCACGCCTGCCGGATCGTTGCTGATCCGTTCGGAACGGTTTGTTGCTGCGGAAAGTAAAGGTATTGTCGGATAAACCGGCTTTCCCCTTTGCAGATGGTGCCGGAGGGGCAGTCCCCCAAAATGGGTATTCAGCTGCGCAATAAGGTCGGCAGGAAGTTTGCCCGAGGCAAAAATGACGCAATGCCCGTTGACATAGTGCCGCTCGTAAAAGTCCCGGAGCCGGGCCGAGTCAAGGTTGTCATAATCAGTGGCAACAATATATTTCCCGTAAGGATGATTTTTTCCGAAAATCCGGTCATCGATCAGTCGGTTGGCCACAAAATCGCATTTCCTCAGGCTGACGGAAAGCTTCTGCCGGCTGTTCTGGCGGTAGGTGGACAATTCGTCTTCGGGAAATGTAGCCTCGGTTATCATGTCCCGAAGAACCGGAAGCAGCAACGGAAGATGCCTGCTCAGTGTATGCAGGGTCACAACCGCCGTTTCGTTGTAACAGGCGCGGCTGCAGAATGAACCATAAAAATCGAAATGCTCGCTGATGGCAAAGGCGCTCCGGCTCTTGGTGCCGTTCTTGAGCAGGTAGTTGGTGGCGGAAGCTGTTGCCGGGGCATCTTCATAGGCGTTTCCTGCAAAAAAAACCAGCTCCAGTTGCAGCACATCCTGGGCGCCCGCATCTACGGTATAAACAGAAACGCCGTTGTCCAGCGTAGCCGTTTCGCAACGCTTCAGGTTCAGGTTGAAATCAACCGCGTCTTTGATCTGCGGGCTCAGGGTTCTGTCGACCATTGGGTGTCGTATTGTTGATGTGAATGCCTTGCTGCAAGCCGGTACGCTCCGGTTCAGTTTTCGGCATAATAGTAAATCGTGTTGGAATTTTGCGGAGTGAAAATCCTGCGGCTCTCCTCCTTCACTTCATCAGCGGTCACGCGCCGGTAACGCTCCAGTTCGGTATTCATCAGGGCCGCATCGCCAAGCAGTTCATAAATGGCCAGGCTGGTGGCACGGCTCATCAGCGCCATGTCCTCAAAAGCCATCATGCTTTCGGTCTTGTTCTTGCATTTCTGCAATTCGTTTTCCGAAACTCCCTGCTCCTGAATCCGGAGCAGTTCTTCCGTGACGGCGGCTTCAGCCACTTCCATCTTCACGCCTTCCACCAGCTTGCCTTCAATGGCCAGCAGGCCGGGATCGGTGCTGCCATACTGATAGCAGTCAATGCTGCTGAATAATTTTTTTTCTTTCACCAGCGACTGGTACAAACGCGAGGATGTGCCGCCACCGAGAATTTCGGTGATAAGGTCGGCAACATAGTAGCGCGCATCGAGGCGGCTGTAAATATGCCAGGTCTTGTACAGGGCATCCAATGGCACTTTTGCCTTTACTTCCCTTACCCGCGGGGCCGGTTGTACGGGTTCGGCAGGAAGGCTCCGGTTGTATTTGACACCGGGCGGAATAGGGCCGAACCACTTTTCGGCCAGGCGCTTCACCTCGCTTAGCGACAGATTGCCGGCCACCACCAGAATGGCGTTGACGGGATTGTAGTGCCGTGCAAAAAAAGCCTTCACATCTCCCAGTGTGGCATCTTCCACATGCCTGAGTTCCTTGCCGATGGTCATCCACCGGTAAGGGTGCGTGGTATAGGCCAGCTCCCGCATCCTGTGCGACACGTCACCATAAGGCTTGTTGATATAATGTTCCTTGAATTCCTCGCAAACCACTTTGCGCTGCACTTTCAGGCTTTTTTCACTGAACGCCAGGCTCAGCATACGATCGCTTTCAAGCCAGAAAGCCGTTTCTATGTTTTCAGCAGGCAACTGGCAGTAGTAGTTGGTAAGGTCGTTGGTGGTAAAGGCGTTGTTTTCGCCACCGGCCATCTGCAGGGGTTCGTCGTAGTCGGGAATATGGATGCTGCCGCCGAACATCAGGTGCTCGAAAAGATGGGCAAATCCCGTTCTGTCGGGATCTTCATCGCGCGCGCCCACATCATAAAGCACGTTCACCACGGCCATCGGGGTACTGCTGTCTTCGTGATACACCACCCGGAGACCGTTTGACAGTACGAATTTTTCAAAGTGGATCATGCGGCAAAGTTAGGGAGAGCGGCCAATAACACCGGTATCCGAAACTGAACGTGGGTAAGAAGCAGGGAAGCTTTTTTCCGGGAAAATCATTCTATAGTACCTTCGGCGAAACAGCCCGGCGCATGACCAATTTCATTCCTATTTTTCCTCTCGGTATCGTCGTATATCCGGGCGAAGCGCTCAACTTGCATATTTTTGAACCCCGCTACAAACAACTGATTGCCGACTGTCTCGAAAAAAAGCAGCCCTTCGGAATTCCTTCCGTCATTGATAACAAGGTGAACGAGATGGGCACACTGGTGCAGGTCAAGGAAGTTTCGAAGCAGTACGAAAACGGGGAGCTGGACATCCAAACCGAGGGCGTAAAGGTATTCCGCATACTTGAAGTGATCAAAAGCATTCCCGACAAGCGCTACAGCGGCGCCATCGTGAATTACCCTGAAAACAACTTCCGGGGCGATGCCGGCCTGATGGGCAAAGTGCTGCTGGGTGTACGACGGTTGCATGCCCTGCTCGATACCGGAAAAACATTTGCGAAGGACGATACGGAACTGATCAGTTACGACGTCGCCCATCATGCCGGCCTTACCCAGCAGCAGGAATACGAGTTGCTGGAACTCTTACATGAACTCCAGCGTCAGGAATACCTCAAGCAGCATCTGGCCCAGGCCATTCCGTTGGCGCAGCAACTGGAATCGCTCAAGGAAAAAATCAGGCAAAACGGCCATTTCAAAAACCTTCCCGGATTTGAATGGTAGCAGATGCTGCCATTTCCGAAGCGCTAACCGATAACTTTGGCTTATGTACAAAACCCTTTGCCTTGACTTTGGAAACACCTTGCTCAAGGCTGCAGTTTTTGAAGGCCAGGGGCTTGTTTCCACAAGGGTTCTTCCCGACGACAGCAATCAGGTTGTGGAACAAATGCTGCTCGAACACCAGCCCCGGCACAGCATTCTTTCCTCGGTCATCCATCATGATTCCCGACTGGAAGAATTGCTACGTGAGCACACACGCTTCCACCTGCTTTCCCACAGCTCACGGCTGAATTTCACCACCCCCGTCGGAAAGCCGTCCACCATTGGTGCCGACCGCCTCGCACTTGCAGCTGCCGCGGTACATTTCTATCCCGGAAAAAACTCGCTGGTCATCGGCCTCGGGAGCTGCATCACCTACAATTTCATCAGCCGGAACCAGGCGTTTCTGGGCGGTTCCATTTCGCCCGGCATGCAGATGCGCTACCGGAGCATGAGCGAATTCACAGCAAAGCTTCCGCTGGTTGAACCCGATGCGCTGGTGCTCCGGGGCAACTTTCCGGTGACCGGCTACGACACGCCTACCAACCTGCACAGCGGAGTACTGGCCGGCATGGGCTTTGAAATGGATGGCTTCATTGGCCATTACCGGGAAAACTACAGCGATTTTAACGTGGTGTTAACCGGAGGCAACGCCCCCTATTTTGCCCGGCGGCTGAAAAACAGCATATTTGCAGATCCAAGTTTTCTGTACAAAGGACTTTACGCCCTGAGCGAAGCCAACAACAACTGCTGATTCATGAAACTGACCGTTCCGGTAGCGATACTGCTGATTTTCTTTTCCCCTTCATATGCTCAGGACAATTCCCCCTACTCCCGTTACGGACTCGGCGATGTCATCAGCAACCAACATATGATCAGCCGTTCGATGGGCGGTATCAATGCCGGGTATGCCGACTTCCAGAGTGTGAACTTCACCAATCCGGCAACCTATGGCAACCTGAGCTATTTCAGCAACTACCGTTATGCCCGAACTGGACTGCGCAGCACCATCTTCGACATTGGGACTGAAATAGATGTGCGCAACCTCAAAAACACCAATCCCGTCGACCGGTTTTCCATCACCAACCTTACCGTATCCTATCTGCAGCTGGGCATCCCTATCAAAATCAAGAAGGCCAACCGCAACGGATTTTTCTTCGGTACCGGATTCGGGCTCAAGCCGGTCACCAAGATCAATTATAAGATTTACAGCCCGAGACGGATTCCGGGGGTTGACAGCCTGGGAACCCTTTACGAAGGCATCGGGGGTATGAACGAGGCCAGTATCGGTTTCGGTATGCGTTACCGGCAGCTCAGTGTCGGCATCAATGCGGGTTACCGCTTCGGCATCAGGGATTACAGCACCAAACTGATTTTCCTCAACGATTCGGTGAAATACACAAGCTCCAACTCCGCATCAAAAACCACTTACAACGGTTTTGTGCTCACCGGAGGGCTGCAGTACGAATTCAATCTCCGCAACTTTTCACGACTAAGGGTCGGTGCATACGGCAACCTGAGCCAGAACCTGAGGGCGAATCAGAAGATCGTGCGTGAAACCATCATCACCGACCTCAACGGCAACGTTTACCGTTCCGACAGCGTTTTTGAAAACAGCTCCTCCGGCACCATTGTCTATCCGTCCACCTATACGCTTGGTTTCACCTATCAGGA
>JBIIDU010000039.1:0-13495 GCA_044238165.1 Ferruginibacter sp.
GCAGGAAGTGGAACGCCTCAACAAGAATACGTACAAAATACTCGGACTGGAGCTTACCAAAGTGAAACGCATCCGGAGCATCAGTTTCATCCAGGGCACGCTGGTGAACACGCTGCGCCAGGTGATCCTCTTCATCATGATGTGGCTGATCTTCGGCAATACGATGGATGCCGGCCAGCTGGTGACCATGCAGATCTTCTCGTTTTTCGTTTTCGGCCCGCTGCAGGAAATCGGCAACATCCTGCTTTCGTACCGCGAAGCGGAAGCCTCGCTCAACAATTTCCAGGAGTTGATGGCCAAGGCGCCTGAAGCCACTCCGCTAAAGCCGAAGCCGCTCGGACCGGTAACCGCCCTCGAATTCGAACAGGTGGGTTTCCGCCATAAGACAGCCAGCCACAAAGCCATCGACGGCATCAGCTTTTCGGTGAAAGCCGGCGAAACCATCGCGTTCGTGGGACCCAGCGGCAGTGGCAAATCCACACTCATGAAACTGCTGGTAGGCCTTTACCGCCCCGAAGAGGGTTGCATCCGCTACAACGGAATGGATGAGAATGAAATCAATTTCGACGACCTCCGCAAACAGATCGGGTTCGTGACGCAGGACACCAACCTGTTTAGCGGCACCATCCGCGAAAACCTGCTCTTCGTAAATCCCGAAGCCACACACGAAGAACTGATGGACGTGCTGACGAAGGCCGCATGCAGCAACCTCTTGTCGCGTGCCGACAAGGGCCTGGATTCGATGATTGGCGAAGGAGGGCTCAAACTGTCGGGCGGTGAAAAGCAACGCATTTCCATTGCCCGTGCCCTCCTCCGCAAACCACGCGTGCTCCTGTTCGACGAAGCCACTTCGGCGCTCGATTCCATCACGGAAGAAGAGATCACGCACACCATCAAATCAATTTCCTCCAAACGCGAACAGATCACCATACTCATCGCACACCGGCTCAGTACCATCATGCATGCCGACAGGATCTATGTGCTCGAAAAAGGCGCTGTGGTGGAAACCGGCAACCACAGCGCCCTGCTGGAAGAGAAGGGCCTGTATTATGCGATGTGGCGGCAACAGATCGGTGAAAGGAAAAACAGCCTTCCGGTATAAACTCCCGTAAACGAAAAGCACGATGTCAAAATCCGGAGAAAAGCCCAATTACCTGCTCAGCATACTGGGTATGAAATGCCCGCGGTGTCGGAGAGGCCCTATGTTCAACCCGGGGAATCCCTATAAAAAAATATCACTCAACCATATTTTCGATATGCCCGAATCCTGTCCGGTTTGCAAACAACGCTACGACCTGGAACAGGGATTCTGGTACGGAACCGGCTATGTGAGTTATGCCCTGGCGGTAGCCGTTTCGGTGTCAAGCTTCGTAGCCTGGTGGGTACTCATAGGAATTTCGGTGGAAGACAACCGGGTTTTTTACTGGCTGGGCTTCAATACCCTGCTGCTGATTGTGCTGCAACCCTGGCTAATGCGGTTGAGCAGGGTGATCTACCTCTATTTTTTCGTGCGCTATGACAGGGAATACCGGAACAATCCGCCTATGGAGTTTGACCACCGGAATTGAACAAGGTTTCCGATAAATCAGCTGGAGTAACCTCATGCTGAAAACGCCAGATCAATCAACTCAGCCTGTTCCCTGCTATGTACTTTGCCATATCCCGAGGCGGTAGCGGCGCTGGCAGCTCGGCTTACCATATAAAAATTGATCCCCTGAAGGTTCATCCGCATGAAGGTGGCGGCACCCATATTCAGCGGTTCCTCCTGCACCCAATACCAGATGGCTTTGCCGTATTTCTTGTAAAGCCCACCCAGTGCCTGATGCGGAAGCGGATACAATTGCTCCACACGCACAATGGCCACATCGTTTCGCCCGTCTTTCTGCTTGCGCTCCATCAAATCAAAAAACACTTTTCCGCTGCAAAACAATACACGCTTTATGTTGTCTGCCGCATCCACCGTTTCGTCATCGATAACCTCTTTGAACCCGCCTGAAGTGAAGGCCTCCACCCTGCTGTAGCTGCCGGGGTGACGGAGATTCGCCTTGGGCGAGAAATTGACCAGCGGCTTCCGGAAAGACCAGCACAACTGCCGGCGCAGCAGATGGAATAAATTGGATGCGGTGGTGACGTTGGTGATCACCATGTTCAATTCAGCGCACATCTGCAGAAAGCGTTCCATGCGGGCCGAACTGTGTTCGGGGCCCTGACCTTCGTAGCCGTGGGGCAGCAGCATCACCACGCTGTTCATCCGCTGCCACTTGGTTTCCGCCGCGCTGATGAACTGGTCGATCATGGTTTGGGCCCCGTTGCAGAAATCGCCGAACTGCGCTTCCCAGACCACCAGCGCCTCAGGATTTGCCATGGCATAACCGTATTCGAATCCCAGCACGGCATATTCACTGAGCAAAGAATTGTATATCCGGAACTCCCCCTGTTCGGAAGTAAAATGATTCAGCCGGTTGTAGGGTTCGTTCGTCTTTTCATCGTGCAATACGGCATGGCGGTGGCTGAAAGTACCCCGCTGCACATCCTGTCCGCTCATACGTACGGTCTTTCCCTCGATGAGCAGGCTTCCGTAAGCCATCAGCTCGGCTGTAGCCCAGTCGATTTTCTGTTCCTCATTGAATAACTTGACCTTGTCCTGCAGCAGCTTTTCCACTTTACGCAACGGCTTGAATCCGTCGGGCAGGCGCATCAGCCCTTCAAACAACTGCCGGAAGGTTTCGGCATTGATGGCAGTTGCAGGTGAAGAAAGAAAATCCTCTTCTGTTGCTTTCCGCAGCGACCGCCACCAAAGTTCAGGTTTCTGGAAGGTATACGGCAGCGGGTTCTGCTTCACTTCGTCAAGACGTTCCTGCAGTTCGGCCATGAATTTCTTCTCCATTTCCCGGGCCAGCGTCTGTGCTTCGGGCTCGCCATTGTCCATAAGGAAGCGCGTGTAAACCTCACGGGGATCGGCATGCTTTTCAATCAGCCCATACAACTGCGGCTGGGTGAACTTGGGCTCGTCGCCTTCGTTGTGCCCGTGACGCCGGTAGCATACCATGTCGATGAAGATGTCGGAATTGAACTCCTGGCGGTACAGTGTGGCCAGCTGCACCACTTTCACCACCGCTTCGGGGTCGTCGCCGTTCACATGAAAAACGGGCGCCTTCACCATCGAAGCAACCGATGTGCAGTAATCGGCGCTGCGTGCATCGGAGAAGTCGGTGGTGAAACCGATCTGGTTGTTGATGACGAAATGTATGGTTCCACCGGTATAATAACCCTTGAGCTTGCTCATCTGCAACACTTCGTACACAATGCCTTGTCCCGCAACCGATGAGTCGCCGTGGATGAGTATGGGCAGAATCTTGTCGAAATCGCTGGCATAAAGCACATCAGCCTTGCTGCGGGCGAAGCCCACCACCACCGGATCTACCGCCTCGAGGTGGGAGGGGTTGGGGCAGAGTTTCAGGTTGATCTTCTTTCCTGAAAAAGTTTCCACTTCACTGCTGAAGCCTAGATGGTATTTCACATCGCCGCTGCCCATGGTAGTATCGGGAATCGACTTCCCCTCGAATTCGCTGAAGATCTGTTCGTATGTTTTGCCCATGATATTGGCCAGCACATTCAGCCTTCCGCGATGCGCCATACCCAGCACTACTTCTTCAACCCCGTCCGAAGCAGCCGTATCGATGATGGCATCCAGCGCGGCAATGGTGGTTTCGCCGCCTTCCAGTGAAAATCGCTTCTGGCCGATGTATTTGGTATGGAGAAATTTCTCGAACATCACACCCTCATTGAGTTTCTGGAGGATGCGCTTACGTTGTTCGAGCTTCAGCGGCTCCATCAATTTCTGCTCCATGGCATTGACGATCCACTCGATCTTGCGTCGGCTGTTGACCGAGCTGAACTCCACTCCGATGGGGCCGGTATAACACTGCTGCAGTTGGGCCAATATTTTGCGCAGGCTGGTTTTGCCCAGATTCACGAAACGGCCTGCTTCAAATTCGATGTCCAGATCGGCATCGGTGAAGCCGAAATTGGCCAGGTCCAGATTGGCTTTGCGGTCTCTGCGGGGCCGGATAGGATTAGTCTTGGCCACCAGATGCCCTTTTTGCCGATAGGCCATGATAAGCTGGTAAACACCAAACTCCCGCATCAGTGCGGTGGTATCTGCAGCCGGAATATCCACCTTGCCATTTGTTGGAGGTGTTGGCGCGGAGGGAACGCCAGAAGAAACGGCAAAATCGAAACCCTCAAAAAAGAGCCGCAGATTGGGGTCTACACTCTCCGGATTACTGACAAAATCCCGATACATGTTTTCGATGTAGCCGGGATGGGAACTGGTTATATATTGAAAATCTTTCATCAGATGGTTGCTGAAATTTTGTTCGTTTTGGCAGAAAAACGTCTGAAAAGGGACGTTTCGCCTTTAAAACACAACGATTTGCATTGAGTGGGGCAAATATCGGTTATTTCGATGGCAACAAAACCTGCCAAAATGTTACTTTGGAACTTGAAACAGAATCGGGTGGAGGGATGTCCATTAAAAGAAACAATAGAAATAGAAAATATTTTTATATACCCCGATCCGGCCTGTTGCAAAGACTGAAAAGGGTTCCTGAATAATAAAAAGGTTCTGAAGGTGAAATTTCTTAGTTCTTTGGCCTATATTTGCACCCCAAATTAAAAATGACATGGCCAATCACGCAGCTACCAAGAAAGATGTACGTCAAAGCCGCAAGCGCAACGAACGCAACCGTTACTACGGCAAAACCACCCGCAACGCGATTCGTGACATCAAGGCGATCGACTCCCGTAAAAAAGCAGAGGAATCGCTACCTAAAGTGGCTGCCATGATTGACAAGCTCGCCAAGCGTGGAACCATCCACAAGAACAAGGCTGCCAACCTGAAAAGTAAGCTCGCCCGCCGTATCAATGCGCTGGCTAAGTAATTGGTCCTACACGAACAAACAAATAGCTGAAACCTGCCTTCATTCCGGCAGGTTTTTTCATTGTTTCCGGCATCACATCCTGCTTTTTATCAGTACTTTTACAGACAATTGCTTAGCCCGACCGGCTAGAATTTGTAGCCCCGCTTCCAACATGATTTTTTAAATCATACTGCCGGTTGTTTTTTCAATCAATATGAAAAAAAATCTGTCCCTCTTCGCGATTCTCACTTGTTTTACAGCCAGCATATCGCTCGGGCAGGAACCGGCAAATGAACGACCCCAACAGCCGGCAGCCATACCATCCGGTTATTATAATGCAACCAACGGGTTGACCTGTGCCGATTTGAAAACCGCCCTGTTCAATATCATTTCCTCAAACACGACCGAACTGACCTATACCCCGGGCCTGTGGAACGCGTTCAATACCACCGATCTCAAAAGGAATGATGCCAATACCGCCAATGTAATCTGGGACATGTACTCGGATAATCCCACAGGTCCCGAAGCATTCTATTTTACACTGGGAAGCGACCAATGCGGAACATACACCCAGCAGGGTGATTGTTACAATCGCGAACATTCCTTTCCACAGGCATGGTTCGGAGCAGGAACGTACCCGATGTACTCCGACCTGCATCATGTATTTCCTACCGACGGGTTCACCAATGCCAAACACGACAACAATCCCTATTCTGAAGTGGGTAGTACCTCCTGGACCTCTGTAAACGGCAGCAAACTGGGCAACAACAGCTTCCCTGGATTCACCGGAACTGTTTTCGAACCCATCAACGAATATAAAGGCGACTTCGCCCGGGCAATGCTGTACATGGTTACCCGTTACCAGGACAAAGTGGTAGCCTGGAAAAACAATGGCAATGCCGATGACATTCTGAATGGAACAACCTACCCTTCACTCGACAACTGGTACATAAAACTCTGCTACAAATGGCACCTGCAGGATCCGCCCAGTGCCAAGGAAATTGCACGAAACAATGCCATCTATGCGCTGCAGGGCAACCGGAATCCTTATGTGGACCGGCCGGAATTCGTAGAGCAGGTGTGGCGCTGCACCGGCCTGCTTTCCACCACCTATACCTTCACCGGAAACGGCAACTGGACCACTGCGGCCAACTGGCAGAACGGAAGCATACCGCCCTCTCCCCTTACTTCAGGAAATGCCATTGTGATTGACCCGGTTTCAGGCGGGCAGTGCATCCTGAACACGACTCAACGTATTTCGGTCGGAGCCCGTATTACCGTCAACTCCGGAAAAAGCTTCCTGATACCCGGGCAGTTGCAAATTCAATGAGTACGTTTTTTTGACACCCGGGTTTGTTGCGTTGCTGCATTCATAACCCGTTTTTCTTCCCATACGTTTTTTTCCGGCGCTGCATCCACTGCTGGCTTTTGAATGTGAGCCAGGCCGTTCCTGGTTCCCAACAACGCACCCACCAGCACATCGGAAGGATAATGAACACCCTGATAGATACGCCCATAGCCCACCAGGGAAGCCCAGGTAAACGCAGGAACGACCACATACCAGCGGGGATGCCAGAAACTCAGTGAAGCCGCGGTATAGAATGCGGCGGCGGTGTGGCCAGAGGGCATGCTGTATCCCCCGCCATCACTTCTCTTGACAATATCGGTGTAAACCTGAAAGGGTCTTTCCCTGCCGATCACCCGTTTCATTCCCTGAGCGAGCACAGTCGTCAGCACGAGGCCACCGCCCATAAACAGTGCCTCTTCTTTCAGTCGTTTGTCGTGTGTGAAAATTCCACGCAACCCGATTGCCGCAGGCGCGGCAATATTCACGAGATACGTAGTATTGGAAGTGAAGGCGAAAAAATTATTCTTGAAATCGCTCTCGCGGGAGTTGATGTTACGCAGTATTTCGATATCCGCATTTTGAGCTGTTGCACATAAGATGAAGCCCGGCATCAGTAGGAGAAAATAAAGGATGCAAATCTTGCTGCACCTACCATTTGGAAGAATCATCGGGTATTCTTTGACGTGAATATCGTTTCAGACAGATGGAACCGGCATCAAAGCATCATGCGGGCCAGTCGCACTGCAATTGTTGCGCAAGCTGCCGGAGATCGTCCACCACTTCCTGCATCAGCGGAATACCGTTTTTGAGTCGTTGTTCCTCCATGATCCGTTCCGGTTCACCGGGAATGATTACCCGTTCTTTTTCAGAAACCGGCACTGCTTCGGCGAATCGCCGGATCCAGGTATCCATATCGGCCTTGAAGGATGCGGCAGAGCGGAACGCATCGATGCGCATCGCCCCGAAAAAATGTCCGATGCCTTCTCCCGGCATTCCTTCGGGCATGGGCAAGTAGGCAGGGAAGGGAGGAACCCAGGGACCGAAATTGGCGCCGCTGAGAATGCCCGAAAAAATATCGACTATGGAACCCAGCATATAGCCCTTATGGCTGCCGTGCTCCCGGTCGCCACCCAGTGGAAGCAAGGCTCCTCCTTTTTTCAACGCATGTGCATCATTCGAAGGATTTCCGCGTTGGTCCTGCACCCAGCCTGCAGGAGCATCTTCATTTTTCCGCTGCAGGATTTCCAGCTTGCCGTTGGCGGCGGTAGTGGTGGCGAAGTCGGCCACAAAAGGATGTTCTTTTCCAGCGGGTATGGCCACGGCAATGGGGTTGGTTCCCAGCAGCCGCTCCTGTGAAAAGGTAGGCGCCACCGTTGCAGAAGCGTTGGTCATGGCCATGCCGATCATATCATGGGGCAAGGCCAGCATGGCATGAAAACCTGCAATGCCAAAGTGATTGCTGTTCTTCACAGCAACCCAGCCGGTACCAGCAGCGGCAGCTTTTTCAACCGCAATACGCATCGCGAAAGGCCCTGAAAGCAATCCAAGTGCGGCATCCGCGTCAAGCAGGGCGGTGGATGGTGTTTCATGAACAATTTTCATTTCGGGGGCCGTATTCACCCGACCCTGTTGCCAGAGCCGCACATAGCCGGAAAGGCGGGCTATGCCATGGCTGTCAACCCCGCGCAGGTCGGCAGAAAGCAAGGCAAGGGCGGCCTGACGGGCATTTTCCGCACCACTGCCCATATGTAGGAAAACAGCTTCGGCAAATTGCCTGAGCAGGTCAAATGGGAAAGTCTTGTTTTGCATAAATAAGTCAAATCAGAAAGGAATTCAATGACCCCAGCCCCAGGTAAGAAAATCAGGAAATGCCCGGGCCCAGGTAGTTACATCATGCTTACCGTCTGCGAGTTCAAGATACGCAATAGAGGAATCATCGTAGCCCTTACGCTTGAGTTCCGCAACCAGGGCGAGTGTATCATCAATAGAGTCGATGATGCCGTTATTATTCCGGTCGGCAGTTTCATCCTGGGTACCTACCTCGAAAAAGAATTTCAACCCCGGGTAACCGGTTCCGGTTCGGACCAGGCGGTGCATGATGCGGTCGGTGTTTTCATCAAAATCCGGATGTTCCTGGGCACGGTCACGCCACCAGAAAGATCCGCTGAACACGCCCACCCTGCTGAATAAGTGGGGGAAACGCCATACGATATCCATTGCACTCAGGCCTCCCAGCGAAAAACCGGCATAAGCTATGTCGACATAGCTTCCTGAGGGTGATGTGGCATGAAGAAAAGGAATCAGCTCTTCCAGTACAAAACGAGTGTACTGTTCCGCTTTGCCTCCTCGGCCCAGATAATCAGGCTGGGTGGCCGTACCATATTCGTTCTTCCTGTCGGCGGAGCAATGGATGCCAACAACGAGCAAGGGGCTGATTTTTTGTTCGCGGTAAAGGGAGTGCAAAACTTCTTCGAAGCGCATGCTGACGAGATCCTGTCCGTCGTTGACCAGCAAGAGGCTCCATCCGGCTTCCGCAACAGCACGCGGAGGGATATACAAATCGAATTTGACAGCACGGTTGAGGAAATCGGATGCGATTTCCTTATGCCGCACCCGCACTGCGGAATGATCTTCGTTGGGCATGATGGCCAAAATTAAGGAATAGAGGGCGTCCGGACATTAAAGCGATGGGAGACAGCTTTGCGAGAAACAGGAATCTTTCGGTCTTCGAAGCTTGCAGTATTGTTTTGATTATTTGGAAAATAGGGTTTTCAAAAATATATTTGGAAACCACAGCACACTTTCAAACCATAAATCCCCACAATGAAAAAAATAGGTATCCTGCACGGCAAGGAACAGACATTTCCGGAAGCCTTTGTTGCGCGTGTGAACAGCAAGAACCTGAAGGAAGTGACCGCGGAGCCGGTCTACATCGAAAAAGTGGTCCAGGGTATGGACAGCGGTTACGATGTGATCATCGACCGGATTTCACAGGATGTTCCCTTTTACCGTGCCTTTCTGAAGAATGCCGCTTTATGCGGAACTGCCGTCATCAACAATCCCTTCTGGTGGAGTGCCGATGAAAAATTTTTCAACAACTGCCTCTCGGTGAAAATAGGGGTACCGGTTCCCAAAACGGTAATCCTTCCCTCCCGCGAATTACCACCGGATACGGGGAGCGACTCGTTCCGCAACCTTTCCTATCCGCTCGACTGGGGCGGCATCTTCAACTACATCGGATTCCCCGCCTACATGAAACCGTTTGCCGGAGGAGGGTGGAAAAATGTGTACAAACTGAACAACGTGGACGAGTTCTTCGAAAAACATGCCGAAACAGGCGAGCTGGTAATGCTCTTGCAGGAAGAGATCGTCTTCGAGGAATACTACCGCTGTTACTGCATCGGCGGCAAATATGTGCGTATCATGAGTTATGAGCCACGCAATCCGCATCACCTGCGCTATGCCGCAGATTTCAAACCCGACGCGCAAAAACTGAAAATGATGACCGAACTGGTCTTGAAAATCAACCATTACCTGGGTTATGATTTCAATACCGTAGAACTGGCGCTGCGGAACGGCACCCCTTACGCCATCGATTTCTGCAATCCCGCGCCGGATGCCGACAGGGCAAGTGTAGGCGAAGAAAATTTCGAATGGGTGGTGGAAACCGCCGCACAGTATGCCATTGAAAGGGCCCTGGAACATAAGCAGGGTATGGATAACCTGACCTGGGGACATTATATCAGCCGAAGTTCCGCAGGAAAACCCCTGATCTGAATGGCAACAATAAATTTTTGAACAAACAGCAACCTACACGTCATGGGCAACATCAGTTATAAGAACTTCACAATCGGTGTGGAAGAGGAATACATGGTGATTGACCCGGCATCGCGTGAACTGAAAAGCCACGAACAGCGGATTGTTCAGGAAGGCCAGAAAATCATCCGCGACAAGGTGAAGGCCGAAATGCACCAGGCCGTGGTGGAGGTCGGTACAGACATCTGTCAAAACGTCGACGATGCCTTTATGGATGTAGGCACGCTGCGGAAAACCATACACGCCATCGCCGACAGCCTCGGCCTGCAGGTAGGCGCTTCGGGTACGCATCCGTTCAGCCACTGGGAAAGCCAGCTCATCACCAACCATGTACGCTACAGCGAAATCGTGAACGAGTTGCAGGAAGCGGCCCGCAGCAACCTCATTTTCGGATTGCATGTGCACGTGGGCATGGAATCGCGCGAGCTCGCAATCCATATCGCCAATTCGGCCCGCTATTTTCTGCCGCATGTATATGCCCTGAGCACCAACTCCCCTTTCTGGGAAGGACGCAACACCGGCTACAAGAGTTTCCGGACAAAAGTGTTCGACAAGTTTCCACGCACGGGCATACCCGACTTTTTTGAAAGCATCGAGGCTTACGAAAACTATGTCAAATTGCTGGTGAAAACCAACTGCATCGACAATGCGAAGAAGATCTGGTGGGACCTCCGGGTACATCCGTTTTTCAATACGGTGGAATTCCGCATCTGCGACATCCCCATGACCGTGCCCGAAACCATAGCCATCGCGGCGCTGTTCCAGGCCATCTGCGCCAAGCTTTACAAACTGCGCAGCCAGAACCTGAACTTCATGATGTATTCACGGGCATTGTTGAACGAAAACAAATGGCGGGCCAGCCGTTACGGCATTGATGGCAGCCTGATCGATTTCGGCAAAGAGGCGGAAATCAACACGCGGGTGCTGATTTACGAACTGCTCGATTTCGTGGACGATGTGGTGCCCCATCTGGGAAGCCGTCACGCCATGCAATACATCCATACCATGCTGGAACAGGGAACCGGTGCCGACCGGCAACTGCACGCCTACCGGCAGAACAACAGCTTTATTGATGTGGTGGACTATATCCGTCAGCAATTTCTTACCGGAATAGCCTGAAAAAGTCGCGGAGAAGCGTCCTTGAAGAGCGAAGGCCTTATTTTCTGAAAAGAAAGAAGAACAATAACATCAACGGATCAGCACTACGGTTCCTTTTTGCTGCACCTCTTTGCCCTTCTCATCGATTCCTTTGATTACCCATACATAGGTGCCGGCGTCCATCAACTTACCGCGGAAAGTGCCGTCCCAGCCTTTGAGGAACTGGCCCTCCCAGGCATTGGTTTCGAAAACAGGCTCACCATAGCGGTTGAAAATCCTGAAATACTGGGTGGAACGGATGCCTACAGGAAGCGGACGGAATCTTTCATTGAGGCCATCGCCGTTCGGAGAAAAGGCATTGGGGCAGTGATAAGTAGGCCCTACATAAGCCCGCAGCAGAACGGAATCGGTACCGATGCATCCGGCCTCGTCTGTAACGGTCACAATGAACGTGGTATTCAGCCTGACTGTAGCGAGCGGATTGGCAATATCAGGGTTGTTGAGGGGTCCGGTCGGCCACCAGGAATAACGCACACCGCCTGTGGCATACAATTGGTGCGGCCCATTGGCCAGTGCATTGGTGTCGTTCCCGGCAAAGGCAGGAACCAGAGGCTGCATGGTTACCAGCACGCTGTCGGTAGTGATGAACCCACAGCCGTAATTATCCCTCACGGTAAGGAAATACCTGTAACTGCCCGTGGTATCGGGGCGGCATGTTGTGACGGTCGTGTCAGTTCTTTCCAGGAAGGTGGGCGGAGCCCATAAATAAGTGACCGGACCTGAAACCTTGCCTGCAGTGCCGCGCAGGAGTGCCGGCGTATTGAAGCAAACAGCGGTATCCTTGCCGGCATAGGCGGTCGGTTTAAGCAGCACATTGATGGTGATGCTGTCGATACGGGTACAAATGCCCCATCGGGCTTCCAGATAATAGCGGATGGTGTCGCGCGGAGAAGCGGTAGGATTTTTGAACAGGCTGTCGTTCAGATAAGCCGAAGGCTTCCAGGTGAACCGTGTGGTTTCGTTGTTGGTTTGCACATTGAAGGTCATGCTCTTGCCGATACAGAGCGTGGTATCGGGCCCCAGTTCAAGGCGCATCGTATCGTTGAGCAAAACAGATTCGGTTGCCGTCGATTTGCAACCCATCGCATCCCGGACGGTCACAGTGTAGGAACCGATGACAAGCGGGAAAACAGGATTTGTCTGAAATCCGGTGTTGCCATCGGGATCGAGGGTGTAGGTATAGGGCAAGGTACCGCCGTTTGCATTTGCCTTGATGCTTCCGTCGGCATTGCCGGTACAGGTGGCGCGTACGGGTGTCGTAGCAAGGACAAGAAGATCGGGCTCAGTGATTACGATGGTGGTGTCCTTGATGCAGCCACTGTTGTCCCTGATCTGAATCAGATCACCGGAGGAAGCCGTACGGCCCTCAAACACATTCGCATCCTGGAAGGGTGAACCATTGATAGAATACTTGTACGGAGGTACGCCCAGCCGGGGGAAAATACTGATACGGCCGTTGGCCAATCCGTTACAAGTGGGACGAACGATTCTCACCGAATCAATGACCACCCTTGCGGCATTACCCACCTGCACCGGGAAGCTCAGTAAACAATTGGCACTGTCTCTGACAGTTACCGTAAAAGAGCCCGAGAATAACGATGCAAATTCATTGGATGCCTGAGGTGTTCCGCTGTCCAGTTGATAACTGAAGGGAGCGATGCCGGCAGTAGGAATGATGGTGATTTTTCCGTTGGGCACGATGGCGCAGGAAGCCTTGTCGATGATGGTATCAACCCGTACTCCAATATTGTTGGCCACGATCTTGTTAAACAGATAGGAACAGCGGTTTGCGTCCCTGACGGTGATGTCGTAGTTGCCCGCTGCCAGATTCCGGAATACGGGGGAACTTTGATAAGCATTCGGAGGATTTGTGCCAATAAGGTATTCGAAAGGAGCGGTACCGGTTGTTGCAGACACCAAAAGGGTTCCGGTGGCCGATCCCGAGCAGGCCGCATTCAGGCTTTGCCCTGTGGCACGGACGCCGATATCGTTATTGACTGTTCCCGAGAAATCAAAAGCACAGTTGTTGGCATCAGTCACGTAGATAGTATAGGGTCCTGAAGCCAGATTGGGGAATGTGTCATTGTTCTGGAAGCTGATATTGTCAAGGGAGTACCGGAACGGTGCAGTTCCTGTCAATGCGGAAACAATGATTTTTCCGGTGGACGCTGAAGCACAAGCGGAGTTGACCGAACGTGACGATGCCGTAACACCGATATTGTTTCCAACGGTGGTACTGAAGCGGAACGTA
>JBIIDU010000206.1:0-4427 GCA_044238165.1 Ferruginibacter sp.
AGTTGGTAACCTCCGGGCAGTACATTAATGAAAGAATCGGCTAGTTGATAGTTCAGGCCGCTATCACTCGAAAAACGGAATGGTGCCGTTCCCAGAACAGGGGTTATAAAGATTCGGCCGGTTGCAGAGCCCAGGCAGGCTGCATTTGCGGTACTTGAATTGGCAGTGGCTCCGATATCATTTCCGACCGTTCCACTGAACTGGTAAACACAGCCATAGACATCCTTAACCGCAAGACGGTAAGGGCCGGAAAGCAGATTTGTAAACGAGTCAACGGACTGATAGGTAAGTCCGCTGTCTCTCGAGAAAAGAAAAGGTGCAGTGCCCCGGGTGGGTGTTATGATGATGCGACCCGTTGCAGATCCGGAACAGGCAGCATTTACAGAACGGGAAATAGCGTTTGACCCCGGGCCATTACCCACAGTTCCGCTGAACTGGTAAACACAGCCATAGACATCCTTAACAGCAAGACGGTAAGGGCCGGAAAGCAGATTTGTAAACGAGTCGACAATTTGATAGGTTAAACCGCTGTCTTTGGAAAACTGGAAAGGGGCGGAACCCAATGTGGGGGTGATGGTGATACGCCCCGTCGCAGATCCGGAACATGCAGCAGAAATCGAACTGGAAATAGCGTTTGACCCCGGTCCATTACCCACAGTTCCGCTGAACTGGTAAACACAGCCATTGGCATCCTTCACCGCAAGACGATAAGGGCCGGAAAGCAAATTCGTAAACGAGTCGACGGACTGATAGGTAAGTCCGCTGTCTCTTGAGAAAAGAAAAGGTGCAGCGCCCCGGGTAGGTGTTATGATGATGCGTCCTGTCGCAGAACCCGAACAGGCGGCATTGACTGACTGCGATGTGGCGAGGGAACCGGTACCGCTACCAACGGCAGCCAGAAAATGAAACACACATCCGTTGGCGTCCCTGATGGCCAGCCTATACGTTCCAGGCAACAGGTTGGTAAACGAGTCTACCGACTGATAGGTGATGCCGCTATCTCTCGAATAAAGAAAGGGAGCTGTACCCCGGGTCGGTGTAATGATAATGCGGCCCGTGGCAGAGCCGGGACAGGCAGCATTCACCGTCCGCGGTGTTGCACCCGAACCTGTGCCGGTAAACACAGTGCCGGTGAAATTATAGACACAGCCGTTCACATCCTTGACAGCAAGTTGATAGGTGCCTGGAAGAAGATTGGTGAACGAATCGACGGTCTGATAGGTAAGTCCGCTATCTTTCGAAAAACGGAAGGGGGCGGTACCCAAAGTGGGTGTGATGATGATACGGCCCGTTGCTGATCCGGAACAGGCGGCAGTAACCGACCTTGAGGTGGCGCTGGAACCGACACTCGGTGAAACGGATGCTGAAAAATTGTACTGACAATTATTGGCGTCCCTGACCACCAAATTATAGGTATTGGCCGCAAGACCGGTGAACAAATTGGCCGATTGGAACGAACTGGCAGCCGAAGTATCGAGTTTGTAGCTAAAAGGAGCTGTACCTCTGGACGGCACATTGATGGTGATGGAACCGGTTGCGGCTCCAAGGCAGGCCGTGTTTTGTGTTGTTGCTGAAGTGGTGAAACCGCTTTTGCTGTAAACATCGGCAGTGAAATTGTACTCACAGCCCAGATTATCCTTTACCGTAAGCTCATACTGACCACCGTTGAGGTTGCTGAAAACATTATTTCCGGTGAAACTACCTCCGTCAATGGCATAGGTGAAAGGTGCGGTTCCCAAACTGGCTGTCACAGTAAGCCTGCCTGTGGAAGAACCCACGCAGGAAGCACTGTCTGATAGGGCCGTTGCCGTAAGTGTGGTCTGCGTATTGATTATGATGTTCTTTACCGACTGGCATCCGGTAACCGTATCAATAGCGGTGACCGTGTATGAGCCCGGAGCCTGGGTGATTACTGGCGAGTATTGAACGGTGGTATTGACGCCGTCGGAAACCGAATACTTGACGGAAGGTCCAATCGGACTGCTGATCGTGATGGTACCTGTAGTGTTCAATCCGCAGGGTGCCGGAACCACTGCCTCGGTGATGGGAGCAGCGGTTGTAGAGATATTCACCCGAACGGTATCCATCGAAAACTCTGAACCGTTGGCATTATTCCATTGGGCGTAACGGGTCTTGATGATGTACGTAGTCGATGTGTTGGTACAAACATTTGGGAAACTGACATCATAGGTACCGTCTCCCCTGTTCAGCGTATCGCCTGTAGCGACCAGATTGCCAGACAAATCAAGAAGCTCGGTACTGCGGAAAAGCGCTGCCCCACCCGATGGAATAAACCGCCAGCTTTCGTTCATATTCATGGCACCCCACATACCGGAAGAGGCGGCCCGGCCGGGAGCCATCAATCCGCTGGTTCCTCCGAAATTCTGGATGCCGACGATGCCCCTGCCCTCATTCCAGGAGGGACAATTCTCCTTGCTGTAAACAAATACATCAATTACGCCCAATCCTTCGTAGAGCACCATCTGGTAGGTATTCTGGATCAGGTTGTGGCAGGGAGTATTGTAGCAGGGAACCTTGTAGAAACTGACCACCCATTTGCGATGGGGGGCAGTGCCTACGGTTTCGTACTTGATTTGCTGGGTTGGCGATGTCGTAATGGTCGGATCAACATCCGAATAGGCTCCCATGATGATGGCATTATCATATCTGTTGCTCGGCAGGTCTACCGGTGCTCCTGCTGAAGCACTGAGTCCTGTTGTACCGGAAGCCAGAATTCCGTAGTGTGCCGTACCGGAAGCATTGCTCGCATCGAACGAAATCACTCCGTTGGTGCTGATAACGGCTTTGGAGTACGCTGCACCGTAAAAAGGGAAATTAAATGGAATATTAATCAGAGGGGTGTACCGGTCGTCGCTGGTTAGGTTGGCGGAAACACCCGGAAGGTCCGGGCGAGAGGGTGGTGCAAAACAACCGGCCGGACCACTTGTTTTTACCACTTTGTAGGAACCGGTGAAACTGCGGATATTTGGAATAATGGATTTAAGGGTAATACAACTGTTCGCACAGGTAAGCGTGGTATCTCTTGAACAACGAAACGAAAAGGATGATTGCGCAAAGGATCCGCAAACGGAACATAATGACAATACGAGAACAAGAATCTTTCTCATAGATTGATCTACTTTAACTTGGGTAAAGCTAACTAATTTGTAACATAAAATCTATTGGAAATATTTATTTTTATAATACTTTCTTTGATTTTTCTTAACAACTTCAAAGGTGAATGAGCGGAACATATTGTAATAAAGTGTAAATCATTTTGACATTTTTCTTTACAAAATATGTAGTTATTTGAAAAGGAATCCCTTGAGACACGTTACAGAAATTATGCTTTCTTCAACTAGCGCAATAATACCAATGTACCTCGCTGAATTTTACGCATCGCTTTCTTGTAGGTGTAGGAAGCAATCCAGGTATAGGCTGCCATAGGATCTTTTCCGCCCGCACCGTCCCATTTCCGGAATGGATTATCGCTGCTGAAAACCAGTTGACCATAGCGGTTGAATACCTGCAACCGGTAATCGGAAACCAGAGCAAGATTCCCCAGAGGCCCGAAACGGTCGTTTTTTCCGTCGTTATTTGGAGAAAATGCGGAAGGGAAGCTGATATCTGCACAATCCGTGAGCAAATTGACCCGTATTGTGTCACTGTTGGAACATCCATTGTTACCGGAAACAAATACATAGTACATCCCGGAGCGGTCAACCATATAGGTAGAGCCCGCAGAGTTGTCCTGCCACTGGTAGGAGGAATAAGGACCCGGATTCAACAGCAGCTTATCGCCGGCACATATAAGCGTATCGTTGCCCAGGCTCGGACGGGTAGGCAGCGCTAACACTGTGAAGCTGAGGCGCAGAATGGAATCGCAGCCATAAGCATCAGAAACCACCTGAGTGTAGATACCGGTTTGGGTGAGCGTCTGGTTCTGCCAGTTATAAGGAAGTTCGCTTGCACATACCGATTGCACCAGATTGGTGGTTACGGGCTCCCGAACCAGCAAATCGAGCACAGCCAAAGAATCACAGCCGGAGGCGGCAGGAAAGGATTTACGATAAATGCCAGAGGTACTATAAGATGACCCATTCCATACATAAGGCACATCGGAGGAACAAACCGAAACCCGTGTAGTGCTGAACACCGTATCGATAACGGTTAGCACCAGATTCGCTGTAGAATCGCAGCCGGCCACCCCGGTCAGCAACTTGGTGAAGTTTCCAGCCTCATTGATAGAAATGCCATTCCATAGCAAAGGCAGTTGGGAGCGACAGATGGAGCGATTCTCTGTGGCTGCACTGGTATTGTTCACCGTTAGTTCCAGCGTAGCCACCGAATCGCAGCCAAACCCATTCGTCAGCGTGACGGAATAAGTGCCGCCGGCATTGTAACTGTTTCCGTTCCATGAATAAGGC
>JBIIDU010000174.1:0-5220 GCA_044238165.1 Ferruginibacter sp.
TGACAGATTAAGCCACAGGTATTTGAAATCTTGCCTTAACTTTCGGGCCGAACGATTGCTAATTTCATTTTCGCAGAGCATGTCAGCCAACAATGCCGGCAGAACCGGAACACCTCTTTCCTTCAGCAATACCGAATATGCATTCGCCTACAAAAAGGACAGCGAGCTGAAAAAAGCATCCTGGCTCTTCGGAGCCATGGGCAACCGCCTGCTGCTGAAATTGGGACTGGCGTTGACGCCTCTGGTAATCCGCTGGAAGATTCCCTTCACCCGTACGCTCATACGCAACACACTTTTCAGCCAGTTCGTAGGTGGAGAAACCCTTGAGGAAACATCCGCCGTGGCGGAAAAGCTGGGCCGGTTCGGTGTAGATGTCATTCTCGACTATGGCGTGGAAGGAGGTCACAACGGTGAATCGGACTTTGAACAAGCCGCAGGCGAGTTCATCAAGGTCATCCGCTACGCAGGCGATGTGCCGAACATTCCGTTCATCAGCATCAAAGTCACCGGAATTGCGCGCTTCAGCCTCCTGGAAAAAATTGATTCCCTGATGGGCCCTTCGGTTGCCCCGCTCAAAGAACGCTATGAAAAAGCTCTGCGGCAAATCAATCCCGAAGAGCAGGCAGAATGGGAGCGGGTTGTCCGGCGTATGAACGCCATTTGTGCGGCAGCAGCCGAAAAAAAAACCGGAGTGCTGGTAGATGCCGAAGAAACCTGGATCCAGGACCCGGTGGATGCCCTTACGATGGAAATGATGGAACTGCACAACAGCTGTTCAGCAATCGTCTACAATACAATACAGCTCTATCGGCACGACCGGCTTGCTTTCCTGAAAACCTGCCATAGCCAGGCGGTCGGGGGAAGTTTTTTGCTTGCGGTCAAACTCGTTCGGGGCGCCTATATGGAAAAGGAAAGAAAAAGGGCGGAAGCGATGAACTATCCTTCCCCGATTCAACCCGACATAGTAGATACCCACCGCGATTACAATGAAGCGGTAAAATTTTGTATGGCCCATGCGGGAAACACTGCCATCATCCTGGCAAGCCATAATGAAGAAAGTAATTTGAAGGCAGTGGAATTATCGAAACACTGTTCCATTCCCTTGGGGCATTTGCATTTTTCCCAGCTTTATGGCATGAGCGACCATATCACGTTCAATCTCGCACGTGCAGGCTTTTCGGTAAGCAAATACCTGCCCTTCGGGCCCCTTGGCGACGTGATTCCCTACCTGATGCGCAGGGCACAGGAGAACAGCAGCGTGGGCGGTCAGACCGGCCGCGAGCTTGCGCTCATTAAAAAAGAAATGCAAAGGAGAAAGCGGGCGCGGAATTCATAGTCAGGCCCCTTCTACGGACCCGTCTTTCGACCTGTCCGGCAAAGTTTCCCTGAGTACATAAGCATACCAGAAAAGCAGGAGCGGAACAATGACGGTCAGCATCCGGCTGTAGGCGCTCACCAGCAGGGAGAGCCCGATATACAACAACACAATCAGTACGATCAGCTGTACAGGCTCGGGAAGCTGCTTGATATTCCGTATGGAGTAACCCAGGGCAAAAAGCATCAACGCAAACAAAACAGCGTTCAACGGAATCACAAAAAGGGTTTTGGGCCGCTGCACCGCATAACTGAAAGGATAGTGAAAAAAAAGCCGGCCGGCATTGTACACGACATTCTGCACATATTTTCCGGGATAGCTCCGGATATTTTCAACGGCGATTTTTTTGAACGCATCGTCCTGATCCGATACCGGCAGCCCGTAGATATAGGCATAATCTTTTCCGTGCCTTGCCTGCAATGAATCTTCCGAGCCGGGAATGTTGAAATTGCCCATGTCTACGGTTCCTCTGACAAGAGGCCCTTTCCAGTCGCCATATTCATCAGCATAGGGTGTGCTCATCCAGTACAGGCTCTGACCGCCGGAATTGCCCCAGTAGAACAATTTTCCCGTAAGGCCATAGGTGTACATAAGATAGGGCAGATTCACCAACAGCGCTATGACGGTGATGTTCCGCAACACCCGGTAGTGAATATTCCTCTTCGCCAGCAATGAAAGCAGAATACTCGCAAGAAAGAGTATCAGCAATACATACCCGAAAATGATCTTGGTAAGTATGATGTACCCGAGCAGGAACCCTGCAGGGAATACCTGGCGGAATGCGGCCGAAGGAAGCGGCTTGTCCCAGATCCGCACCACAGCGTACAGAAAGAGGGTGACCAGCAGCATCGTGAAGGTTTCGGTGGCTACGATGGGCATGTTCTGGAAAGCATTGATGTAACAGGCCCAGAAAAGGGAGAAAGCAAGCGCAATTCCGAAACGCACCCAATACCGGAGCGACTTGAACAAGAAGACCACCGACAGATAATGCATCACGGCATTGGCGATGGTAACGGCAATCAGCGGAAGCCCCGATGCTATTAAAGGAAAAATGAAAAGGGGATATCCGGGACCGTTCCACAGGTTGACATTTGGCGCCTGCGGTGAATAATATCCCTGCATCAGGTTTTGTACAAACGACAGGTAACGGCCCTCATCGGCCTCGTTGCCATGGGTAGGTTTCAGCAGCACATAAGCCAGATAAAGCAACAGGAAAGGGAGAAACAACAAAAACGGGTTCTCCGGAATCTTAATGCGCTGTTTCATAAATCAAGCTTTGAACAACCCGTATTTCAGGATGCAGTAAATCGCACGGAAACCGTCTTTCCAGCCGATTTTTTTCCCCTCGTCATACGTCCGTCCGTAATAGGATATGCCCACTTCGTAAATGCGGATTTTCGGGATACGCGCCACCTTGGCGGTCACTTCCGGCTCAAAACCAAAACGCTTTTCGGTAAGGCGTATGCTTTTGATGGTTTCAGCCCTGAACAGTTTGTAGCAGGTTTCCATGTCGGTAAGGTTCAGGTTGGTGAACATGTTCGACAGGAATGTAAGGAACTTGTTGCCCACGGTATGCCAGAAAAAGAGGATCCGGTGGGGATTGCCTCCCATGAAGCGGCTGCCGTACACCACATCTGCGAAACCGTCAAGCATGGGCTGCAGCAGGATGTTGTACTCGTTGGGGTCGTATTCAAGATCGGCATCCTGAACAATGACATAATCGCCCGAAGCGCGCTTGATCCCTTCGTGTATGGCAGCTCCCTTGCCCATGTTGCAGGGCTGTTTGAAGTACTGGATATCGAGTGCCGGATTGCTCTTTGCATAGTGCAGTACGGCCTCTTCCGTATTGTCTTTCGAAAAATCATTGACAATGATGATTTCCTTAGTGCAACTGCCCTTCAGTTGCACATCCCTTACCTTGTCCAGGATCAGGTGGATGGTTTTTCCCTCGTTGTATGCAGGAATGATTATGGATAGCTTATTCATGGTTTTGTATATGTCCTGTTACCCGAAAGTCTTCAGTCGGCAGTTACGAGCGAAGCTTCCGGTTTAACCTTGAACGCGAAATATTTTTGATTGAGATAACTGTTGCAGATGACAATACCGGTTGTGACCGACTTGGCGACAAGTGGGGCCCAGTGAAACACCTCAATGAAGAGTTTCAGGAACACGATATTGAGCAGGATATTCGACAGCACCATCAGAAAATAACGGAAAAGCTGGATGCGCCCCGGAATATTGGAATCGAGCCAGACCACATATTTGGAAAGGAGAAAACCCGCAGGGAAAGTGATGCAGAATGAAAGCATATACGCTGCGGTATGCGATTTGAAGCTAAAAAACCCCAGATCGAGGGGTTGCTCCCTGAGTATCAGATGGTAACTGACATAGAAAGTGAATATGTCGAGAAAAACATTGATGACACCGCAGGCCGCATAACGGTACAACTGTACCGGCATGATCCGTCGGACCAGCGGATAAAAAACATCAAGAAAAGTGATAAACCAGTTTTTCAACAGTGAAGCGTTGATTTTACGGGATTAGTGAATCGGAACCTGCAACCGCCGAAACAGAAAACAAAAATAGCGCATGCGAGTGCGGTTTTATTGAAATCATATGAATATAAAATCAACTTTCCCCTTAACGTGTACCCCTCAAAATTATTGCTTTACCGGAACTTAACTGAATGATTTTCAGCAGGAATCATTTAGTTTTTCGCAAACCGGGCAATCAGGTTCATACCCGAAGGCAGCGTAAGAAAGCACTCAAAGGAATATCTGAACCTGGATTTTTCAGAATGCATGCCCTGCAGCCGGCGGATCCAAACATTGAGAAAGGCATGCAGGAATTGCCCCACCCCTACCCTGCGAAAAATCAAATATCTTTGCCCGGCTTATATTTTAACCGTTCATAATGAATATAAACTTCAACCCCGACAAACAGCATACCCTGGCCAACCCGGTAAATATTTCCGGAACGGGGTTGCATACGGGCATCAATGTGGACATGACCCTGAAACCTGCCAATCCGGGTTTCGGATATCAGTTCCAGCGTATCGACCTCCCGGGCATGCCGGTCATCAAAGCCGACTGCGATCTGGTAACTGATACCTCACGGGGAACCACACTGGAAAAGGGTGACGTAAAAGTGAGTACGGTTGAACATATTCTGGCCGCGCTGGTAGGTATGGGGATCGACAACTGCCTGGTTGAGATCAATGGTCCCGAAATACCCATCATCGACGGCAGTAGCGAGCCCTTTGTGGAAATCATTGAAGATGCAGGCATCATAGAACAGGATGCCGCAAAAACCTGGTACACGATCGACACCAACATTACTTACTTCGATGAAGTCAAGCGGGTGGAGATGACAGCGCTGCCCTCCACCGACTATATGATCACAACCCTGATCGATTTCAATTCGCCGGTCCTGGGCACCCAGCATGCTGGGCTGAAAACGATGCGGGATTTCAAAAAGGAAATCGCACCCTGCCGAACTTTCTGCTTTCTGCACGAGCTGGAGGCCCTGCTCGAGAACAACCTGATAAAAGGCGGTGATATCAACAACGCCATCGTAGTGGTCGACAAACCGGTGGGAAAGGCCGAAATCAACCGTCTGGCCAAAGTGTTCGGCCGGGAACATATAGAAGTGAAAAGCGAGGGTTACCTCAACAATCTGGAACTCCGCTTTCCCAACGAACCGGCCCGGCACAAGCTGCTGGATGTGATCGGCGACCTAGCCCTGATCGGCTATCCCATCAAAGGGCATATCATTGCCAACCGGCCCGGCCATAGCTCCAATGTTGCGTTCGCGCAAAAGATCAAACAGTACATCAAAAAGAACAA
>JBIIDU010000023.1:0-17923 GCA_044238165.1 Ferruginibacter sp.
GACGAACCCACCCGCGATCTGATTCGTACGCTTCAGCCTCTCCGCTCTGCATACCTGCACCGCCCTTTCAATCCGGGCTCCGCGGCCCATGCCCGATTTTTACGGGAGCACTTGCAGCAGTTGGCCGAATTGAAAGCCCGTTACCCCTATATCGATTTCAGTGAAGAGGAGCGCCATTTTAGTGCCACCTGAACCGCGGAACCCGGTATGTGCCGCAGATGCTTTTTTGTACCGGGCTTTTAATTGCTTCATAATCACGGCTTCTTTATGATTTTACTAACCTTGCCGGTTGCCGGATAACGCGAAAAAAACAGTATTTTGCCAATGTTTGTGCCTACATCTCCGGGGATGTGTTTTATTCTCGGAAGGGTGGAGTACTGTCGAAACCGGCTGCAATCATGAGGGTGACCATCATTACTGTGACGTACAATTCGGGTAAATACCTGCGCGATTGCATTGAATCGGTAGTGCAGCAGGATTATCCGGACATCGAACACATCCTTGTCGACGGCGGTTCTACCGACAATACACTTGAAATTGTAAAAACCTATGAAAGCAAAATCAGCCGCTGGATCTCAGAGAAGGACCGGGGCATGTACGATGCCATCAACAAGGGGATGAACATGGCCACGGGCGAAATCATCGGAATTCTCAACAGCGATGATATGCTGGCCTCACCCGGCATCATCAGCCAGATTGTGAAGGGGTTTGCTGAAAACAAGACGGATTCCGTTTACGGCGACCTGGTTTATGTCGACAGGGTCAATACCCGAAAGGTCATCCGTTACTGGAAAGGGTTTCCTTACCGCCGCTACCGTTTTGCGTATGGCTGGATGCCTGCGCATCCCACCTTTTATTTCCGTAGGGCCCTATTGGCCGATTTCGGGGGCTATGAGTCGCATTATTTCACCGCCGCCGACTATGAATTCATGGCCCGATACCTTTATCATCACCGCATCAGCGCGGTTTATCTGCCTGTTCTGGTAGTAAAAATGCGGGTAGGGGGACAGAGCAACAGTACTTTGTTCAGCAGGCTCCGGGCCAACCGGCGCGATTATCTTGCGATGAAGAAGAACAAGATTCCCTTTCCGCATATCGCTTCCATATTGAAGCCGCTGATCAAGGTCAAACAATATTATTACACGCTGTTTAAAAAAATGGCCGACTAAGCCGTCGCCCGAAACCATTTCAACCATATGTTCGGCTTTTTCAAAAGGAAAACGAGGGAGGCAGATTCGGAAGTCGTCCAATTACCCTTTCAGACGGATATCCACTCCCATATCCTTCCCGGGATTGATGACGGTTCGCCCGATATGGAAACATCCGTCCGGCTGATCCGCGGACTGGTGGGTCTGGGTATCCGCAAAACCATCGCCACACCGCATGTCATATCCGACATGTTTCGAAATACGCCGGAAACGATCAACAGGGCTTTGGAATCTCTTCGTCCTGTTTTGAAAGAGGAAGGTATTGAAATCGAAATAAGCGCAGCCGCCGAGTACATGCTCGACGACTATTTTGTGAAGCTGTTGCGCGGGGGTGAAAAACTGCTGACCCTGCGCGACCGCATCGTACTCACCGAACAGTCCTATGCCACTGCGGCCTCCAACCTCAATGAAATCTCTTTTGAGCTTGTCACGGCAGGCTATCACCCCATCATGGCACATCCCGAGCGTTATCATTTTTATCACGGCGACCATTCCAAGTATGGCCATCTGAAAGATATGGGCTTCACGCTGCAGGTCAACCTGCTTTCCATCGTCGGCTATTACGGGAAGCCTGTTGCCAAGGCGGCAAAGTATATTCTGGATGAAGGGCTGGCCGACTATGTGGGTACGGATCTGCATCACGACCGTCATCTGGCTGCGCTGAGCGCACCCGAAAGTCTCCGTATCCTTGAAAAATACCTGGGTGGGAAGAATTTCAACCAGCTCATTTGAGCGCTTTTGGCCCTTTGGAGCTCGTCAGTGGATGCTCCGGTTCGATCATATCATGAAGAAGAAATCCTGCCTTATCTGAAAAAGCAAAACTCATTTTTTTGAAGCATCTCGTAAGCCTTCTTCCCTTTTTCCGCAAGTATCATTTCCGTTTGTTGCTGGGGCTTCTTTTTGTAGTGGCCACCAATTATTTCCGGATGGTATCTCCCAAAATTACCGGGCTGGTGATTGATGTGGTGGTCAACCGCACTTCGGGTAATTCATCGCTACCGATTCAGGAGCAAAACGGCTGGATAAGCAGAAGCCTTTCCCGTTGGTTTGCCGACAGCAGTTCCGGTGAAATTGTGTTCCGCACAGGTTTATTGCTGCTGGCACTGGCACTCATCAGCGGGTTCTTCATGTTCATGATGCGGCAAACCATCATTGTCATGAGCCGGCTGATTGAATACGACCAGAAAAACCAGGTATTCGCCCATTACCAGCAGCTCGATTCCGCCTTCTTCAAGGTGAACCGTACGGGCGACCTGATGAACCGCATTTCGGAAGACATCAGCCGGGTGCGCATGTTCACAGGGCCTGCCCTGATGTATTTCATCAATCTTGCCGCAGTGTTGTGCTTCAGTATTTATTTCATGTACACCACCAATCCCAAACTGACGCTGGCATCCTTGTCACCGCTTCCGCTTCTCGCCATCGCCATTTACCGGGTGAATAACATTGTGAATAGAAAGACGGAACGCATACAGGCTTTGCTGAGCGACCTCACCACCAACGCCCAGGAATCCTACAGCGGCATCCGGGTCATCAAGTCGTTCGTGCAGGAAAAAGCCATGATGCGTTTTTTTGACGACAACAGCGAGCGCTACCGGAAAGAGGCCATCAGCCTGGCCCGTACGGAAGCCTTTTATTTTCCCAGCATGGCGCTGCTTATCGGTATCAGCACCATCATCACCATCACCCTGGGAGCCCTTGATGTGGTGCACGGCGTGCCAGGCGCTTCCGTGGGCACCATCGCCGAATTTGTGCTCTACATCCAGTTGCTCACCTTTCCGGTAAGCGCCATCGGATGGACGGCCAGCATGACGCAGCGGGCAGCTACTTCACAGCAGCGCATCAACGAATTTCTGCATACGATTCCCGCTATTACAAGTCCGGAGGGGGCGGCAAGGCCCGACCTGCGTGGTGAAATCAGTATTCACGATCTTTCTTTCACTTACCCCCATACCGGCATCCGGGCCGTTAAAAATTTTTCACTGACCATTCCGGCCGGTTCCCGTCTGGCTCTGGTGGGCCGGACCGGATCGGGCAAAACAGCATTCGCGCAGTTGCTGCTCCGTTTCTATGATGCCGACTCCGGTAGCATATCCTTTGACGGCACCCCGATCAGGCAAATCGACCCGGCACACCTGCGGCGGAATATCAGCTACGTACCTCAGGATAATTTTCTCTTTAGCGACACCGTGTACAACAACGTGGCTTTTGGTGCCGACAGTCCCGAAGCCGGTGCGGTGGAAGCGGCCTGCCGCATGGCTTGCATCCATGAGGAAGTCATGCGGCTGCCGATGGGCTATCAGACTACAATCGGAGAGCGGGGCGTAACGTTGAGCGGTGGACAGAAGCAACGGCTTTCCATTGCCCGGGCCATCCTGCGCAATGCACCGGTGGTGGTGCTCGATGATTGCCTCAGTGCGGTCGATGCGCGAACGGAGCAGACCATTCTTTCCAACCTGGAAACGTTCCTTAGCGGGAAAACCGCCATCATCATCACCCACCGGATTTTCACCCTGCTTTCCTTCGACCAGATCGCAGTTATTGAAGAGGGCCGTATCGCCGAACTTGGCACCCACGACCTGTTGATGCAGGCCGGGGGCCAATACCGCTCCATGTTTCTGAGACAACAGGAACAGACCGGTGAAACTACCTGAACCTCAGGGGCCGATGCCGCACCTCACTATCAACAGGTTATTCACATTATCGGGCCCAGGGAAAGCCAAAGGCCCAATTACCTTGCCACGCATTTCCTTTTTTCAAAAACAACTCTATCTTTGAGTCATTCCTCTGATTTAAAAACCATAAACTTATTACGACTGTGGCGTACGACAACCAGGAAAAAAAACAGGACAGTGTTTACAGCAAACGGATCAAAGCAGGCAAACGGAGAACCTACTTTTTTGATGTCCGCGAAACTAGGGGCAACGATTATTATCTGACCATCACGGAAAGCCGCAAGCGTTTTGATTCGGACGGCTACGACCGTCATAAGATCTTCCTGTATAAGGAAGACTTCAACAAGTTCGCCAAGGGACTGAATGAGGCGATTGATTTTGTCAAAACGGACCTCATGCCCGATTTTGATTTTGATTCCTTCAACCACGACACACCCTATGAAGGTGAGGAGCAGGCGATGAGTGCCGAACCTCCTGCTCATGCGGTTGTATCTGCCGACCGTGAAATGCCCTCCGACCAGATTGCTTCAGGAGACAAGAACATTTCCGGCGCAATCGGTGAAGATGTCGACAAATGGTGATACTGACCTCAAATTCCATAACGCCTTTCTTCGGAAAGGCTTTTTTATTCCAGAGCTTCGTTCTGATAATTTAATTTTTTCAAGCAGGGGATACGGGTAAATTTGTACGAAGATTTTCGGGCACTCCAGTCATCTAATCCTAACAACCATGGCACAATCCATCATAGAGCTGCGTAATGTCAATATCTACCAGGGTAAGAATCTGGTTCTGAAGGATGTCGATATTTCCATTGATAAAGCCGAGTTCGCCTATCTGGTGGGTAAAACCGGTACCGGAAAGAGCAGCCTGCTCAAAACACTCTACGGCGACCTCGAACTGACCGAGGGCGAGGGCTCGGTGGTGGGCTTCAACCTTCGTGAACTCGACTGGAAAAAAGTGCCCTTCCTCCGCCGCAGCATCGGGGTGGTATTTCAGGATTTTCAACTGCTTACCGACCGCAATGTGAACGACAACCTCAAGTTTGTGCTCAAGGCCACCGGTTGGAAAGATGAGAAACTGATGGATGAGAAGATTGCCGACGTGCTCGACAAAGTGGGGTTGAAGACCAAGGGTTTCAAAATGCCTTTTGAATTGAGCGGCGGTGAACAGCAGCGGGTAGACATTGCCCGTGCATTGCTCAACTCTCCGCGGCTGATTCTGGCCGATGAGCCTACCGGAAACCTCGATCCGGAAACCAGCGATGAGATCATGCAGCTCCTGTTCCATATCTGCAAGGATTACGGCACCACCATCGTGATGGCCACGCACGACTATCTGGTGGTGAAAAAATATCCGGCACGTACCATTAAAACCGAGCAGGGCAGGGTATGGGATCACGCGAGCATCAACATGTAGGGCTTTCAGATGCCGAGCAACTCCATGATTGCATGGGCGTTGGCCCTTGCATCGTAAAACGGGCAAAGCAGTTTTTCCCTTTGAGCATTATCTTCATCTGCATACGGCATATCGTAAAGGTAATCGATTGTCTGAATCAGTTCATCGGCATCTTCCGCAATGGAACAGAGTCCTTCCGGGCCGATGCCTTCCGCACCTTTTTTGTTGGTGATGCAATGCCGCCCGTTATAGAGTGCGTTTAGAATTTTTAGTTTTACACCGGTATCGTTGAACGAAGGAAGGATGTTTATCTGTGCCTTTGCAATCATGTCCTGCATAGCTGCATCGGAAGGGTTCTCTACCAGGCAGGTGTGCTGGTGCCGGTGGGCCAGTTCCCGGAGCCTGCTTCCCGGATTTTTCCCCGCAATCACAAAAGGGGTGTTCACTTTGCTGAATACCTCTTCCAGGAGCCAGCAGGCCGCTTCCTCGTTTTCACTGATCTGCAGATTGCCATGATACAGGCAATAAGTTCCTTTGCCGGGAAGGCCTTTCGGTTGTGTGTAAGGAAGAAAAACCGGTATGTGCCTTATTGACGCAGGACTGAAATGTTTCCGATAGGCATCCACATCCTGTGCGCTTACTGCGGCGATGGGCGCCCTGCCGGACAGTTTGCGTTCGTAATCATGCAGCAAGCGGCTTTCAAGTAGGTAGTAGATTTTACGGAAGGGTTTATTCTCGTGCCGGTACAGGTGCCGGTAATAGACAAACTCCGCATTGTGCAGCCGCAGCAGTACGGAACGGTTTTTCAGCAATCCGGCATATAGAGGGTAACTGCAATGGATGCCTTCTATGAGCACCGGGTGGTTGTCGAGCGCCAGGCGACGGTTCAGTTCATTGCTGTTGCGGGCGGCTACGATATAGGGCAGCCGGAAAAAGTATCGGCTGATTTTTTTACGCGGGTAATAGTGGACAGAGCGGCAGTAAGCCAGCAGCTCCTCACTCGGCGGACGATTCTTAACAAAGCAGTGCAGGTGGATGTCTACGCCTTCCGCGTACAGGGCGCGTATCTTGTAATACAGGTCGATTACACCACCGAAATCAGCCGGGAAAGGCACGTCGTGGGTGATGATATGGATGGTTTTTGGTGTCATTTTTTATGGATCTGTCCCGTTCGTTTGCAGCCAGGTTTGACGTTACCGGAAGTTGTTCCGGTAAAACGCAACCAGTTTTTTTTCCTCCTGTTGCCAGCTGAGTGTTTTCCGCGCCTGAAGTGCATTTTGTTTCAGCTCCCTGTACAACAACTCATTCGTAAGCAAATTGTTCAATGACTCCGACAGGCTGTCGGCATCTGTTTTTTCGATGAGCAAGGCAAAGGGCTTTCCGGCATTCAGTTCCCTGTAAACGGGATAATCGACACATAGTTGGGGTATGCCCGCATGCAGGTAGTCGAAAAAGCGGTTGGCCAGCGAATAATAGTTGCTGAGGCCCGTTTTGCTGAACAAGGTGACGCCCAGGTAGGCGTTTCGGGTAATCTCCCTGAGTTCGTCGGGCTGCACCATGCCTTTGAAAGTCACTTTTTCTTCAAGTCGGTTTTCTTTAACCAGTCGCTGTGCTTGCGCAAAAAAATTGCCTGTTCCGCAAATAATCAGGTGGCCGTTCACTTTCTTCATTGCCGGAATGAGGTTCTCAAAACAGCGCCCTTCATTGACCGCACCCTGGTAGAGGATGTATCTTTTTTCCGGGGGAGTTATTGTTTTTTCATCGGGCAGATCGGTCAGTACGGCCATGTTTCGGATCACTTCGTAGCAAACACCATACATCTGGTTGAATTCATCAGCAATGGGCCGGTTGACCGTATAACCCAGCGGGAAGCGAGGCACGGCGAACCGTTCAACGGCTTTCCAGATCCGATGTATACGCGGGCGGGTGGCTATTTCCTCCATTTCACAGAAGAGTTCATGCGCGTCGTACACCCTTGGAATATTCCGGAGCAGCGAAGCCAGGTACACGGGTAGGATGGTATCCAGGTCAATGGCACAAACACAGCCGGTTCGGGTGAACAGTAGGAAAAAAAACAGGCGGATATTGTACTCGGCATAAAAAAGAGGGCCCCTGTTGAAGAAGCACCGGATCCGGCGCTGGCGGAAAGGCCGTTGCGCCAGGGGTAGGGAAGAGGGCAGCTTTCGTCCCGTCAGCAACACATCAAAACCGGCCGCCGACAGGGAGGAGCATATGCGGATCATCCGCTGGTCGTAGGTGAGGTCGTTGGTGACGGTAAAGCAGATGCTTTTCATAAAAAGGGGGGGCGGGAAAACGGAAATGTTGTTTTCCCCTTTTTCGCCGTTCAAAGTACGATTTCAGTAAGGGTGCGATTGAAATTTCCTGGGCAGGCGGTCTTTTTATAGGGTAAAAATTGTATGCAATCAGCAGTTCCCCTGCTATTGCCTCCCGGCTTGACAGTCAAGGGCGCCCGCATCTGCGTTCCTTCAATTTTAAATATCGACAATTCGGTAATTTACCCTAATTTCGCATGCAATTTAGAAAAAGACCATAGTAAAAGACGTTTAAAAAAAAAGAGATGCATTATTTAACAACCGACCGGACTGCCAAAATCTTCACGGAATTTGGAGGAAAAGCCGCAAACACCGGTTCCATTGAGGGACAAATCGCCCTGCTGACCGAAAGAATCAATCACATTTCCAACCACCTCAAAACTAACCGCAAAGATTTTTCCTCGCAAAGAGGCCTGATGATGATGGTAGGTCAGCGCAAGCGCCTGCTTACCTATCTCAGCAAGCATAATCTGGCAGGTTACCGCGCACTGATTGAAAAACTCGGACTGCGCAAATAATTCTTTCCAACATGTTCAACAGCTATTGATTCCCAATCGAATTTTAAACGATTGGGAATTATTGTTCTGTTCATCTGCTCATCCGCAGCGATAAATTAGTTTCCAATTTTACATCAGTACCCTTAGTTAAAATAATGACAATCAAACTATTATGAGTTTCAACATCAACAATGTGAGTTTCGATTTGGGAGGCGGCAGAACCGTCACCATAGAAACGGGTAAAATGGCCCGTCAGGCCGATGGCGCGGTTACTGTTCGTCAAGGCGATTGCATCCTTTTGGCTACCGTGGTGGCCAACAAGGAACCTAAGGCCGGACAAAGCTTTTTTCCGCTTTCGGTCGATTATCAGGAAAAATTCGCTTCAGCGGGGCGGGTTCCCGGATCTTTCTTCAAGCGTGAGGCACGGCTGAACGATTATGAGATACTGACCAGCCGTCTGGTTGACCGTGCCCTTCGTCCCCTGTTTCCGGAAGATTATTTCTGCGATGTGCAGGTGCTCATCTCCCTGGTATCTAGCGATGCCGAAGTGATGCCGGATGCTCTGGCCTGTTTGGCAGCCTCTGCGGCACTGGCCGTTTCAGACATTCCCATCCAGGAAGTGATTTCCGAAGTGCGTATCGGCCGTCGGAATGGGGCGTTTATCGTCAACCCCAGCCGCACAGAACTTGCCGAGTGCGACCTCGAGTTCCTCATCGCCGCCACAGAAAAGAACATCATGATGGTGGAAGGCGAGGCCAGCGAATGCCAGGAGGAAGATCTGGTCAAAGCCCTGGAAATCGCGCATGAAGCCATCCGCATCCAGATTCGGGCGCAGAAGGAATTGCGCGACAAAGTGGGTATGACCGCCAAACGCGAGTACACCAAACCTTACCGCAACGAAGCGCTGAACGAGAAAATCACCGCTTTTGCAAAAGATAAGATGCATGCCATCGCTTCCTCAGCTTCCGCCAAGCACCAACGCAGCGATGCCTTCGCAGCCCTGCACAAAGAGGTGGTGGCTTATCTGGGCGAAGAACTGCCCGATGAGGACAAGGCACTTATCGGCCATTATGTGGGCGATCTGCAATACTATGTGGTACGCGACATGATTCTGAACGACCGCAAACGTCTCGACGGTCGCGGCACCGCCGATATCCGCTCGCTCGACATGGAAGTGAGCAACCTGCCCACGCCACACGGGTCGGCCCTCTTTACCCGTGGCGAAACCCAGTCACTCACCACTGTCACGTTCGGCACTCCGCTCGACGAATTGCTGGTGGAAAGCGCCTTCAAATCGGATTATACCAAATTCATCCTGCACTATAATTTCCCTCCGTTTTCTACCGGTGAGGTCAAGATGATGCGCGGCGTTGGCCGTCGCGAAGTCGGCCACGGTAACCTGGCCATGCGCTCTCTGAAGAAAATGATGCCCGGCAGCGAGTATCCCTATACCGTGCGGGTGGTGAGCGATATCCTGGAAAGCAACGGGTCGTCTTCCATGGCAACGGTTTGCGCCGGTTCGCTGGCCCTGATGGATGCGGGCGTACCCATCAGAAAACATGTGAGCGGTGTGGCCATGGGGCTCATCAAAAAAGGTGAGCAGTTCGCCATTCTCACCGACATCCTGGGCGATGAGGACCACCTGGGTGATATGGACTTCAAAGTGACCGGCACCCGCGAGGGGATCTGCGGTGTTCAGATGGACATCAAGGTCGACGGGCTCAGCATGGATATCATGCGGCAGGCGCTGGAACAGGCGCGCAAAGGCCGGATGCACATACTCGACCACATGTACAGCTGCATGCCGGAACACCGCCCCGATGTGAAGCCGCATGCCCCACGCATGGTTAAGTTCAACATCGACAAGGAATACATAGGCGCCGTTATCGGGCCCGGTGGAAAAGTGATCCAGGAAATCCAGCGCGAAACCGGCACTACCATCAATATCGAGGAAGTGAACAACGTGGGTGAAATCAGCATCTTCTCCGCCAATAAGGACGGACTCGAGCGGGCCCACAACTGGATCAAGGGACTGGTGGCCGTTCCCGTGGTGGGGGATACCTACGAGGGTACGGTGAAAAGCATCAAAGAATTCGGCGCATTCGTGGAGTTTCTGCCCAAGAAGGAGGGCTTGCTCCACATCAGCGAAATCAGCTGGAAGCGGCTCGAGAATATGGAAGGCATCTTCAGGGAAGGCGATAAAGTAAAGGTCAAATTGCTCGAAGTTGACCAGCGCACCGGCAAATTCAAGCTCAGCCGGAAAGTGTTGTTGCCCAAACCCGAGCAACAGCCGAGATCCTGACGATTCCATCCTGAGTAAAGAAAATCAAAACCCCCAAATAGGGGGTTTTTCATTTGTACAATCTCTGTCTGGTGCACCAGTCCACTCATGTGCAAAGTATTACTCAATTCTTCATTTTGGCTCATCTGTTTCACGTGTTGTCTCGTGCGCCAGAAACATTGAATATAGAACTTTGAACATTGACTAGCGGACTTATGTGCCAGTAGGTTAGATCAATCTATCATTTCTCCTTCCAGATCATAGTCAAACGCCCCGGTGATGTGTACTTGCACGAATTCCCCGGGGTTAAGTTTTCTCTTGCTGTTCACAATCACCTCATTGTCGACCTCCACGCTGTCGTATTCGGTTCTTCCTATATAGCGACCCGCTTCTTTCCGGTCGATGACCACCTTCAGCACCCGGCCCATTTTTTCGCGGTTTTTCTCCAGGCTGATTTCCTGCTGCAGTTCCATGATTTCGCGGGCGCGTTCTTCTTTTTCTTCGGCAGGTACATCGTCGGCCATGTCGTGGGCGGTAGTGCCTTCCTCGTGGCTGTAGGTGAAAATGCCCACGCGGTCGAAGCGCATACGGGTCAGGAAGTCCTTGAGTTCTTCCACATCCTCCCGCGTTTCGCCAGGAAATCCGGCGATGAGCGTAGTGCGTATGCAGATGCCGGGCACTTTTTCACGGATGTTATGCACCAGCGTTTCCATTTCTTCCCTTGTGATTTGCCGTTTCATGCGTTGCAGCATACTGTTGCTGGCATGCTGCAGGGGCATATCGAGGTACTTGCAGATATTGGCCCTGTCGCGGATTACATCGAGCACCTCCAGCGGAAATTTGGAAGGGTAGGCATAATGTAGCCTGATCCATTCCAGCCCTTCCACATCGGCGAGCCGGTTCAGCAACAGGGGGAGGGCCCTTTCCTTGTAAAGATCGAGCCCGTAGTACGTAAGTTCCTGTGCGATCAGCATGATTTCGCGAACCCCGCTGCGCACCAACCGCTCGGCCTCGTCCACCAGCGCTTCAATTGGGCGGCTCACATGTTTGCCCCGCATCAGGGGTATGGCGCAGAAAGAGCAAGTGCGGTTGCAGCCCTCGCTGATTTTGAGATAGGCATAGTGGGCAGGGGTGCTGAGCTGCCGTTCGCCCACCAGTTCCGCTTTGTAGTCGGCGTTCAGTTTGCCCAGCAGTGCAGGCATTTCCAAGGTGCCGAAATAGGCATCTACCTCGGGGATTTCGCGCTCCAGGTCGGATTTATAGCGCTCGCTGAGGCATCCGGTCACAAACACTTTGTCCAGTTGTCCGCGCCGTTTCCGATCCACCTGGCCGAGTATGGTGTTGATGCTTTCTTCCTTCGCCTTTTCAATGAAACCGCAGGTGTTGATGATGACGATGTTGTGGTCGTTCTTCTTGTTTTCGTGGACGGTATCGATATTGTTCGCTGCCAGCTGTCCGCCAAGCACCTCGCTGTCCACCATGTTCTTGCTGCAGCCCAGCGTGATGATGTTCACCCGGGGGCGGTGTATTTTTTTTGTTTTCATTGCTGCGGTAAAGGTAAATGATTTGAGGTTGTGGCCGGGGTCAGGGAAGGGGAGTGCTGCTTGCATTCCGAAGCATGTCCAGCGCCTTTTGTACGGTGTTGTCGTGTGCGTTCAGCAGTTTGTAGAATCCGTCGTTGCGCCATCTTTGGCGTGCGACCAGTGCCTGCAGCCGGTCACCGATCAGTTTTTTTTCGGCAAATCCCAGTTTTGAGGGGTCGACGCCTGATGCTTTTATGTCCGAGAAAAACTGTTCCCAGTCGGATTCGCTGAACTGGTGCCTTCGGATGAAATCTTCAGGACTGATGAAGGCCTGCATGCCGACGTTGTGGTTCACGTAATAGCGATAGGCCATTTCGGAGAGTGTTCCATTGCTTAAGAGCGAAGCCGTAACGGAGCTGTAGCCGGAGGTGTCGGGAACAATGGCGATGTCGGGCCGAATTCCGCCACCTCCGAAAAGCCGGTGTCCTTTTTTGGTGCGATACATTTTTCCTGTGTCTACCGGGCCTGTCGAGTCTGCGTTTGCATGGCCCAGGCTACTGTCGAAACGTTGTGCGATCTCCTCATAATAGGCTTCACCGCCCTGGTCATAGGGGCGCTGTATGCTTCTGCCCAGTGGCGTGTAGTAGCGTGCAATCGTCAGGCGCAGCGCGCTGCCGTCGGAAAGATCATACTGTTCCTGCACCAGTCCTTTGCCGAAACTTCTTCGGCCCGCAATAGTGGCGCGGTCCCAGTCCTGCAGCGCTCCGGCCAGAATTTCGCTGGCGCTGGCCGACCCTTCGTCGATCAGTACGACCAGGTTGCCCTGCTCGAAAAGGCCGGGTTTTTTGCACCGGTATTCCTTGCGGGGAAAATGCTTTCCTTCGGTGTAGGTAACGAGTTTTTCACCATCCAGGAACTCGTCGGCCACGGCGATGGATTCATCAAGAATGCCGCCCCCGTTGGCGCGCAGGTCGAGGATTAGAGCCCGCATGCCGGATTTGTTGAGCTCTTGCAGGGCTGCCATGAATTCCCGGTAGGTTTGCTGGGTGAACTTGCCGATGCGGAGAAAGCCTACGCTGTCGGTGATCATGTAGGCGGCATCGATGCTGTTCACCGGTATCACATCGCGTGTAATGGACAACGTTATGTTTTTGCCGTTGCGCACAAGCACCACATCGGCACGGCTGCCGCGTTCACCCCGGAAGCGCTTGCGTATGTCGTCGGGTAACAGTTTTTTTCCGGCCACATCGGCTCCGTTCACCCTGATGATCTTGTCGCCGATCAGCAGGCCCGCTTTGTCGGCCGGACCGCCCGGAACAATATTGATGACGTTCACCGTGTCGCTGATAATGTCAAATTCGATGCCTATGCCTGAAAATTTACCTGCCATGTCATCATTGACAAATTGGAGGGAAGCGGCCGGAATGAGCTGGGAATGGGGATCGAGCCGGCTCAGCACCGCCTGAATAGCCGTATCGCTGAGCTGTTGCCACGATACATTATCGACATAGCGGCTGTCAATCAGGTCAATCACCTCCTGCAGCGGCCGTGGTTTTTCGAAGGTGAAAAAGCGTTGCGCATTACCCGATGGCGCCATCAGGAAACCCAGCAGGATACCTGCCGATAGGGCCAGGGCCAGCAACAAAGGCATCCATATTTTTTGCTGATTGCTCATGTTTCAACAGATGGGCGCAAATTAATTCTTTTGCGGGTTACCGGAGGGTTTGATTCTGGGGAAGGTTTCACTACTATTTGGAGCGTGATGCAGGTCGTTGCAAGGTTCGATATACATGAATTTGCACCTTGGTGTTTTCTGATTATCTTACAGAAAAATAGTCATGGCCAATGTTTTGATTGCCGACAGCGGTTCTACCAAGGCCGATTGGTGCCTGCTGGAGCGTGGAAAGAAGAAGAAAAGAGTTGTCACCCAGGGTATCAGCCCGTATTTCCTGCTCGACCATCAGATCGTAGATATCCTGCAACAAGAGTTGTTGACGAAACTGAAGGGCGTCACGGTTGACGAAATCCATTACTACGGCACCGGTTGTGCCAGCCCTGAAAACGTACGTTTGGTGAAACGATGCCTGCAAAAGGCTTTTCCCCGTACGGCCATTCACGTAAACCATGATTTGCTAGGAGCGGCTCGGGCCTTGTGCGGACGCGAGAAAGGGGTGGCCTGCATTCTGGGAACCGGATCCAATTCCTGCTACTATAACGGGAAACGTATCGTAAAGAACAGTCCGGGTATCGGATTCATTCTCGGCGACGAGGGCAGCGGTGCCGACATGGGGAAGAAAGTGGTGCAGCATTATCTCTACGGCACTTTTGATGCCGACCTGATGGACCGCTTCAATGCTAAATACAATACAACGAGCTTCGATATTCTCGCCGCCGTTTACAAGGGTCCCCTGCCCAACCGCTATCTGGCCGAATATGCGGGCTTTCTGGCCGAAAATCGCGGACATTTCATGATTGAGAATATCGTTGAGGACAGTTTCAGCAGTTTCATTTTCAACCATGTCTACAAATACCGTGAGAGCTGGACCCTACCGATTCATTTTATTGGAGGTGTGGCCTATGGTTTCAGGGACATGCTACGGTCCGTATGTCAGGGTTATGAACTGCAGTTGGGAAAGGTGTTAAAGCAGCCTATGGAGGGATTAATCGAGTACCATATCAACTGAAGTTGGTTTCCAAACTACCCCTCATTTATACAAATAAATTGCAGGCTTTTATTCTAATTGTCTGTAAATCATTTATCAATGTCTTTCGATAAAATAACGGAATCCGCATCGAACTACCGCCATATCGAAAAAATGGGCCCGGGTGAATTGCTGCGCCATATCAATGCGGAAGATGCTCTCGTAGCCGCGGCCGTCACCCGTTCGCTTCCCGAAATTGAAAAACTGGTATCGGCTGTTTTCAGTCGTATGCTGGCCGGAGGCAGGTTGTTTTATGTGGGGGCAGGAACCAGCGGGCGGTTGGGGGTGCTTGATGCCAGCGAATGCCCACCCACTTTCGGTATCGAGGAGGGCAGGGTGGTGGGGGTGATTGCGGGCGGCGATGCGGCATTGATGCAGGCCGTGGAAAACGCCGAAGATGACAGGAAGCAGGGATGGAAAGATCTGGATGCCCGGGGCGTTTCTGTTTCAGATTTTGTTGTAGGTATCAGTGCAAGCGGCACAACTCCCTATGTGCTTGGTGCACTGGGGGCCTGCAGGGAAAAGGGAATCGGCACTGGCAGTATTTGTTGCAATCCTTCAGCTCCGCTTAGCAGCTGCGCGGATTACCCGGTGGAAGTGACGGTGGGCCCCGAATTTATCACCGGCAGCACCCGGATGAAGGCAGGCACCGCCCAGAAAATGGTACTCAATATGCTTTCAACGGCTGTGATGGTGCTGCTGGGAAGGGTGGAGGACAACAAGATGGTCCATCTTCGACCTCTGAATCAGAAATTGCTGGAACGCGGAGCGCTGATGATTTCCAAAAAATTGGGAATCAGTGATTTGCATGAGTGCCAGACGCTGCTTAAAAAATTCGGCTCTGTTAAGGAAGTATTAAACCGTTCCGGTGCATAAATTTTTTTTGGCCGAAGCCCTATTTCTACTAATTTACGAACAAATCAATACTACTTATATGAAAAGAACCTTACTCTTCAGTGCTGCCCTCTTCGCAGCGAACATTGCTGTGGATGCCCAGGATGCCCGCAAGGCATATGCCGTCACCGGAAAAAAAGATAATCCCTTTCAATGGGTAGACATCAAACAGGTGGACATTGCCACCGGAAAAATAGACAGGACACTTTTTGAATCCGGAATTACGCCCTTCCAGATGAAAGCAACGGACAAATCCGTTTCTTCGAACACACATGAGAACATGCCCACTTCCCTTGGTGTGGCCGCATGTGCCCTTGATGTGCGCACCAACCGACTCTTCTTCGCTCCCATGCATTTTTCGGATATCCGGTTTCTTGACCTCAACAAACCTACTCCCGAATTCACGATCATCAGCCGCGGTGTCATCGACCTGCCCCGCGGAACCGCATACCAGCCCGAGGAGAATCATTTCACCCGTATGGCAATCGCTCCTGATGGTTACGGATACGCCATCACCAACGACAGCCGTCACATGATCCGGTTCACTACCGGCAGAAAGCCTGTTGTGGAAGATTTGGGAACCCTGGTAGATGCCCCCGAAAACAAAGGCATTTCCATCCACAACAAATGCACCAGCTGGGGCGGCGACATGCTGGCCGATGCCTTCGGCAAACTGGTCATCATTTCTGCCAACCACAATGTGTTCACTGTTGACGTGAAGACCAAAGTGGCCACCCATACAGGAACCATCAAGGGGTTGCCGGCCAATTTCACCACCAACGGCGCTGCAGTAAATGCCGATGGGGATATTGTCGTGAGCAGCGCCAACGTGTTTGAAGGTCTTTATGTGGTCAATTACAAGACACTGGATGCCTTGAAATTAAAAACCACCGAACCTGCCTTCAATGCTTCGGATCTGGCAAATGCCGGATACCTGTTGCAGAAGGAAGCCGATGCACAGACCAAGTATGATGTTACCCGACCCACCCTGCCTGCAGCAGATATGGCTGCCGACAGCCGCGTTTATCCCAACCCCGTTACCAACAACCAGTTCAGCGTATCCTTCGAGGGTATGAAAGCCGGCCGTTACACCATTCTCTTCACCGATCTCGCAGGCCGCTCCCTGCAGTCGAAAGTTGTGAATGTTTCAGGCCGCCAGATCGAATCATTCAAGATCACCGGAAAAATTGCCGGCGGAATGTACATGGTACAAGTGGTAGACGAAAGCAAAAAAGTTGCGTTTACACAAAAAATTGTTCTCCAGTAAAATATTCATGGGTTAATAGTTACGAGAGGCCGCACGAAAATGCGGCCTTTTTTTATATGTTTCAGCCTGTAGGTTTTGACATCTTAATAGGCCGATTGCTTTGACCTTATCATACTTTCCGCGTACCTTGTAGCAGAAAACGGGTATTTTTTCGTTCCTGAATTAATGGATAACATTCCGCAAAAACGGATACTATGCAGGATATCGAACCCTTCTACAACTGGCGCCATCTTTACACGGCTGAAGACGACAGCCGTTCGCCCTTCTATGGCCAAACCTACAGCGAATTCGAATTCAGCCAGACTGTTTACAATTACTATATCCATCCCCAGTGGGATGAGTTCGGAAGCCGCACCCTTTATATGAAGCTGCTCTTTGCGGAATATGAGCAGGGATTCGCCGTCATCGAATTGATCGGCGAATGGAACGACGCCATAGAGAACGACATCATGACCCTGCGCCGTGAGGTAACCGATAAGCTGTTTCACCAGGGCATCACTAAATACATCCTCGTGGCCGAAAATGTGCTCAACTTCCACAGCAGCGACGAGAGTTACTATGAGGAATGGCGCGAACAACTTCAGGACGACAACGGTTGGGTGATCATTGTCAACCTGCCCGGTCCCAGCCAGCACGATTTCCGCCGCAGCAGGCTTACCGCCTATGCACCTTTGTTTGAACTTCCCGAGTGGCGTACCCTGAAGCCGGAGCTGCTGTTCCAGCAACTCGACAACTGGATGTTGCGCCAACTTACCGGCTGATTCCGCAACTTGTTTTCACCGGTATCGTTTTCGCAGAAACTTCGACTCTCTCTGCATTTTTGGCCGTTCTTGCCGTAATTTCGCAACCGAAAACAATCACTTCCTTATGACCTGGAAATCCTTCTTCACCTCTTCCATAGGCAAGAAATTCCTGATGGGTCTTACCGGCCTGTTCCTCATCAGTTTTCTGATAGTGCATGCCGGCATCAATTCCTGTATTTTTTTAAATGATGGCGGAGCGACGTTCAACAAGGCGGCGCACTTCATGAGCCATAACTGGATCATCCGGTTCATGGAAATCGGTTTGTTTGCCGGACTTTTACTGCATATCATACAGGGTCTGCTGCTCTGGCGCCAGAACCGTAGCGCCCGACCCGTAAAATATGC
>JBIIDU010000024.1:0-17783 GCA_044238165.1 Ferruginibacter sp.
GGACTGATGCTGCTGCGCAAGAATGCGGAAGCAGTGCTTTATGTTCCCTCCTCGCTGGGTTATGGATCGCGTGGTGCTGGTAATGATATCAAGCCTAATTCCAATCTGGTGTTCAAGGTCAAAGTGGTAGACGCCGTTCCGGCTGCCGAGGCCAGGACGATAGCCGAACAGGAGCGCCGCCAGATGGAAGCCCGCCAGAAACAGATGCTCGACTCGATGCGGAAGGCGCAGCGCGACACATCTATGGCCCGGTAAATTGATTCCTGAATAAATTCCAAAAGCTCTTCGATAACCGGAGAGCTTTTTTTATGCAGCAAACGAGGAGGGAAATTCTTTATACAGTTTGTTGATAAGTCTGGAGCAGCGTAATGGCTTCGGAAGCTTCCTGAACATCATGCACTCGGAGAAGGGAGGCTCCGTTGAGTAGCGCAAGGGTATTCAAAACCGTGGTGCCGTTCAGCGCTCCCGCGGCATTGGTGCCCAGGGTCTGGTAGATGGTGCGCTTTCGGGAAAGGCCGGCCAGTATGGGTTTTTGGAGGATGGAAAAGGCATTGAGGTTTTTCAGCAGCCGGAAATTCTGCTCTATGGTTTTGCCGAATCCGAAACCCGGATCCACTATGATGTCGTTGATGCCCGCCAGCCTGCATCGTTCCGTTTGCCGGATGAAGAAATCAAGCAGATCGGTCAACAGGTCGTTGTAATGCGCATCCTGGTGCATCGTTTCAGGTGTGCCCGGCATATGCATCAGGATATAGGGAGTTCCCAGAGAAGCTACTGCTGGAATCATATCCGGATCGGACCTTCCGGCGCTGATATCGTTGATGATGCCCGCTCCTGCCGCAACAGCGCTGCGCGCTACGGAGCCGAAGAAAGTGTCAACACTGATGATCGCATCCGGATACGCTTTGTGCACTGCCGCTATCGCCGGTAGCACCCGGTCGGCTTCCTCCTGTGCGTCGATCCGTATGCTGCCCGGCCGGGTGCTCTGCCCGCCGATATCGATGATTGCCGCACCCGCTTCCAGCATCATTCCTGCCTGCCGCACCAGCGCGTCCACACCTTCGGAAAGCCGCCCTGCGTGTAAGGAATCGGGTGTGGCGTTGATGATGCCCATCACGGCAGGCTTTTCAAAAACCTGCAATTTTCCACGTATATTCAGCGTAAACATCGTTCAAAAATAAAGTAGTTTTGCAGAGATGGAAAATACCGGAATCAAGACTGTAGGAGAGACTCTTTCTCAATATGACGAAGCGGCCCTGGGATGTCGCGAGATTTTTCTGGCGAAAACAGCCGATTACGGAACTTCCTGGCGGGTGTACCGCACCATTTCCGTTGCCGACCAGATTTACATCAAGGCCATGCGCATCCGCACCATACAGGAAAAGAAGGTACAGAAAGTGGACGACGATATCCGTACCGAATTCAGGGGCATTTTCAATTATGCCATCATCGGGCTGATCCAGCTGGAACTGGGAGAGGAGGGGGAAAGTGAACTGGATACGGCTTCCGTGGCCGTCCTGTATGATACACAGGTGGCGAAGGCCAAAGCGCTGATGCAGGATAAGAACCACGATTACGGAGAGGCCTGGCGTGAGATGAGCCAGGAAAGCTTTGCCGACCTCATTCTTTCCAAAGTCCTCCGCATCCGTTCCATCGTGCGTAACGACGGGCAGACGACAGTAAGCGAAGGCATCGGTGCCAACTATTTCGATATCATGAACTATGCCCTCTTCGCCCTGATACTGATTGGCGAGGGACAACATGCAACCTAATCTTCCGAATATGAAAACGGAATTTGCCAACAAGACCCTTCCCTGGATTTTCCGGATATTGATTGCGGGTTTGTTCCTGCTTTCCGCCGTATCCAAGGTATTCCCCATCTGGGCATTCGAAAAACAGCTGGTGGACCTGGGCATAGTCGACTGGTGCCTGGCGCCTTATCTTTCACGCTTGCTGATTGCACTTGAAACGGCCATCGCCATCGCCATCCTCCAGCGGCATTACCTCCGCTCGCTGGTGATTCCCGTTACCCTGCTGCTGCTGCTTGCCTTTTGCGTGCATCTGGGTATCCAGATGTACCAGCACGGCGCAATGAACGGCAACTGCGGCTGCTTCGGCCAGCTTATACCCATGACGCCGCTGGAAGCGTTCATCAAAAATATCGTCACCATCGGCATGTTGTTGTATCTGCGTGGCCGGGTCAGCGACCTGCCTGCCGGACAGAACAGGTTCCTCAATCTGCTGTTCATCTATACTTTTTGCGCCTTTTTGCTTTTCTTCCTTTTTCCATTCGCTCCCTGCAAGAAGGAAGTTCCGGCCTTGCCCGTTGTAAACGTTCCGCAGATATCCGACTCCCTTCGTCAATCAGATACAGGTCGTGTTGCTGAACCCGTCGCACCCAAGCTTCCGTCCGACACCGTTGCGAAAAAAATGGCCGTGAAAAAAGATTCATTGAAGGCACCGGTTGTGCCGGCAGAGCCCGCAGGCCCGATACGTGTTCGATCGCGGTTTGCCGATTTCAACGAGTTCGGCGGAAAGAAGATGGATATGGACGAAGGCAAAAAGATTGTCTGTCTCTTTGTGCCGGGTTGCGACCACTGCCGCGATGCCGCAAAGGAACTGGTTGCGCTGGGGAAAAAACACAAGCTTCCGCCCGTGTACATCCTTTTTATGAATGAGGAAGTGTACAAATTGCCGGAGTTTTTCAGTGAAACCCACAGCAGTTTTCCCTACAAGGTGTTGGAGGACTTCACCCAGTTCTTCAAACTGCTGGGTTCCAATGCCAATACCCCCGGAGTGTTTTATCTATGGAATGGCACTATCGTCAAGTCGTATGAGGGAACAGGTGCCAATGCTTTCAAGGCGGAGGAATTGATGACCATCATCCAGTCAAACAAATATTAATTGGTGTTGCTGCGCCATACTTTCCGTAAACTTGCCGGTTTTGTGCTGGTGCTTGGTGGTGTGGTATTGCTGGTGTTTCTCCTCTTCCAGGGGCTGGGCGATCCGGCACGGATGGTTGCCGGACAAACGGGCAATGCGCAGACGCTGGAAAATATCCGGAAAGAACTTTATCTCGATCAGCCCAGTTGGAAACAATTTCTCTTTTACGTCAACGACCTTTCGCCGGTTTGTGTGCACCAGTCAGAAACCATCCGTAAAAAGCGGCTTCAGGGCTTTTTTATGGGCGGAACCTACAAGCTGGGCATAAAAATTCCGTACCTGCGCAACAGTTATCAATCAAAAAAACCTGTGGCGCAGTTGCTGGTAGAGGCCTTGCCGGGCACAATCCTTCTGGCCTTTTCGGCACTTCTGCTGGCCACGGTGCTGGGGATGCTGCTGGGCACTCTAGCAGCATTGCGTAAAGGAACCTGGCTCGATGGTGGAGCCCTTTTCCTGTCCGTCATCGGTATTTCAGGACCTTCTTTTCTGCTGGCGATACTGATTGCCTACTTCTTCGGAATTTATCTGCACAACTGGACCGGTTTATCGTTTACCGGAAGCTGGATGGAGGTAGACGAAGTGACCGGAGAACGTGTTCTCGGCCTCCGTAACCTGATTTTGCCGGCGCTCACCCTGGGGATCCGTCCGATGGCCATCATTGCCCAGCTTACGCGTAGCTCCCTGCTTGATGCCTTGTCGCAGGATTATGTGCGCACGGCTTTTGCAAAGGGCTTGGCAAAAAGAACCGTGATTTTTCGCCACGCCCTGCCTAATGCGCTCAATCCTGTCATCACTTCCGTGACCGGATGGCTTGCCGAACTCCTGGCCGGTTCCTTTTTCGTTGAGTATATTTTCGGCTGGCGCGGCATCGGAAAAGTGACGGTAGACGCACTCGAAAAACTCGACTATCCGGTAGTGATGGGGGCTGTGCTTCTAAGCGCCTTAATATTCATTTTTATCAATATGCTGACCGACCGTCTATATGGAATTTTGGATCCAAGGGTGCGGGACGGAGCAATCTGATTTAAAATTTATAGTGCTGGAATTCAAATGATTGTGTAATAATTTAAAATAAAAAAATCAATATTGTCAAAGCAAACCTACAGGAAAAAATGGCTCAGCAGTGGAGGATTGGAGGAGAAAAAACCTGAGCCGGCGGAGCGGATTCAACTGAACGAGGAGCAGAAAAAGCCCTTTTTGGAGGGTAGGGTATTGCTGATTGACAAGCCGCTAAACTGGACCTCCTTCGACGTAATCCGTAAGCTGCGGGGGGTGTTGCAGATAAAGAAAATCGGCCATGCCGGCACGCTCGATCCGCTGGCAACGGGACTGCTGATTGTGTGCACCGGAAAGTTTACCCGGGAGATCAATACCTATATGGCTGCCGAAAAGGAGTATACGGGAACCTTCACCCTGGGTGCAGAAACACCCACTTACGACCTTGAAAGCGAACCGGTCAATTTTCGTCCCTTCATTCAGATTACGGAAGATCTGCTTAGGGAAACGGCGCAGCGGTTCACCGGTTCCCTGCTTCAGCGACCTCCTGTTTATTCTGCCATCAAAAAAAACGGAACGGCGGCTTATGAGCTGGCCCGAAGGGGCGAGGAGGTTGAACTCGAGCCCAGGCCCGTAACCATCCGCGCGTTCGATATCACGCTGGTGGAACTGCCCCTGGTGCATTTCAGGGTTATCTGTTCCACAGGCACTTATATCCGCAGCCTGGCCCATGATTTTGGTGCCGAGCTGGGGTGCGGAGCCTATCTGAGCAGTTTGCGCCGGACCCGAATAGGTGCTTTTCCCGTAGCAGATGCCCACACCCTCGATTCATTCATCGAGGGGCTGCGTGGTGCGTGCTAATCCGTTGACAGCGATTTTGTTACTTCTTTTCCGGTTACCTCATTGCCCGGGAATTTTCTTAATTTTACTTATTCAATTTTTTACACAAAAGTCCAATATGAATTCGATTTGCCGCAGGTGGACGATGCTGCTTCTCGTCCTTTCCCCCTTCTCTTCGCATGCCCAGAACAATTTCTTTTTGGATGTGGCCGAATCTGTTTTCAGTGCTGAAAAGCATAAGCGGGTCATTGTTCCTGAAAAATACCGTACACTCAAGCTCGATACTGGAGCGCTCACCGGATTTTTGCATTTGCTTCCTGCTGAATCAGCTTTATTGAACCGCTCATTGGCCCCCGTAATAACGCTTCCCATGCCTGATGGCAACACCGCACGTTTCCATGTCTGGGAGAGTCCGGCAATGGCTCCCGAACTGGCTTCAAAATTTCCGGAAATAAAAAGTTATACCGGTCAGGGTATCGACGACCCTACCGCCAACCTCAAAATGGACTGGTCGCCGCTGGGTTTCCGCGCCATGGTGCTGTCCAGCGTCACCGGTTCCTACTTTTTCGATCCTTATGACCAGGTAAACAGGTCTGCTTATATTTCTTACTTCAAATCCGATTTTCATAAGCCCGGTATTTTCAGGGAATATCCGGTCATTCGTTACGGAAAAAAAAATAAGTCGGTCATCAACCCCGACGGGGTCCTTTCAGGCATTTGTACCGCCGGACAGTTGCGTACCTACCGCCTTGCTGTAGCCTGCACCAATGAATATGCTGCCGCTGCAACCGGACTGGCCAGTCCCACCGTAAGCCAGGCCTTGGCTGCCATCAACACCACTGTAAACAGGGTCAATGGCGTTTATGAGAAAGAGCTGTCCTTCCGTCTGGTACTCATCGCAAACAACAGTCTGATTGTTTTCACCAATCCTGCCACCGATCCCTTCACCGGAAACAATTCGCCAGGCGTGCTGATCGGTGAAAGCCAAACGGTGATCGATACCCGCATCGGATCGGCCAATTACGATATCGGCCACACCTTTAGTACGGGGGGAGGAGGTCTTGCGGGGCAAGGAGTGATTTGTGAAGCCGGACAAAAAGCATCGGGTATCACCGGTACCGATCTGCCTGTGGGCGATCCTTTTGACATTGATTATGTGGCCCACGAAATCGGACATCAATTTGGTGCCGGCCATACTTTCAACTCCACTAACGGATTTTGCGGAGGAAACGGTACCTCCGTTTCCAATTCTGAACCCGGAGGAGGAAGTACCATCATGGCTTATGCCGGACTCTGCGCACCCGATGATCTGCAAAACAACAGCGATGCCTATTTCAATGCCATCAGCTACGATGAAATCACTGATTATTCTGTTTTGGGAGTTGGAAACACTTGTCCGGTCAAAACCAACAATGGAAATTCAGCCCCGGTGGTCAACGCAGGCGGAAATTTTTCCATTCCGCTGAATACCCCCTTTGTGCTCACCGGCAGCGCCACCGATGCCAACAATGATGTACTTACCTATTGCTGGGAGCAGGTGGATGTGGGCGGTCCGTTCGGATCACCTTCTTCACCCACCGGTGACGCCCCATTGTTTCGTTCATTTACGCCCGTTAGCACTCCTGTCCGTTTTTTTCCCCGTTACTCATCTGTCCTCAACAACACTTCCACCCTTGGTGAGAAACTCCCTGCCTACGGCCGGGTGATGCATTTCCGGCTCACTGCACGAGACAACCGTGCGGGGGGAGGTGGGGTTTGCCGGGCCGAAGCGACCATCACAGCCGTGGGTGGAACCGGTCCTTTTGAAATCACTGCTCCCAACACTGCCGTGGTATGGACGGCCGGCGATTTTCAAACCGTCACCTGGAATACTTCAGGAACACAGTTCGCCCCCATCAACTGCACGAGTGTGGTCATCGAACTTTCCACCGACGGCGGCAACACGTTCCCCACCACCTTGATTACATCCACTGTGAACGACGGCAGCGAAGAGATTGTAGTGCCCAATGTGGTCACCACTACTGCAAGAATCCGGATCCGCGGATTGAACAATGTGTTCTATGACATTTCAAACACCAATTTCCGGATCAACGCCGCAACGACCTCCACATTCAATTTCAACAGCCCCGCACCGGTAAGCGTCTGTGGGGGTGTTTCCGGAATTGCAACGCTCAAGACCGTCGGGCTGAACGGATTTGCCACACCCATCAATCTATCGGCTTCGGCAATTCCTATAGGGGCGAACGTTACATTCAGCACCAATCCTGTAACTCCGGGTAATTCCTCGGTAGTTACTCTCGGGAATCTCAGCGGAATAGCCCCCGGCACCTACACCATCCGCATAACAGGTGTGGCCGGATCTGTAACCAAAACCCGCGACATCAGTTTTGTCATCGGGAGCGGCGGTACTCCTCCCCAGACGCTAATTGCTCCTGCCAACGATGCGATCGGTCAAACTACCAGGCCCCTCTTCAATTGGTCGGCTGTAACCGGTGCCACCTCTTATACCCTTGAAATTTCAACTTCTTTGGGGTTTACCACCATCGTGCAATCGATCTCCAATATTTTCGCCTTGCCTTATACCCTGACCACTCCGCTTGAAGAAAATACGGTGTATTTCTGGAGGGTGAAAACCACCAACGCCTGCGGCACGGGATTGAGCTCTGCAACAGGCCGGTTCAAAACAGGACTCAACAGCTGCCGCATCAGCAACGATGTGCCCAAAGTCATTTCAAGTGCGGCCGCAAATACCATCACTTCCACGCTGACCATCCCCGCCTCGCTTGGCGCAACAATCACAGACCTGAATGTCGTAGGACTTGATATCACGCACTCCTGGATCAGTGACCTCACTGTACGGCTCCGGAGCCCGGCAGGAACCACGGTAACTCTTTTCAATCAGATATGCAACGACCAGGCAGACATTTTCATGAATCTCGACGACCAGGCGGTGATTACCAATTTCCCATGCCCTCCGACTGGCGGTGTCACGGTGAAGCCTGCCAATCCCCTGAGCGCATTCAATGGTCAGAACAGTGCCGGCACCTGGACGCTGACGGTGATTGATAACGCCGCCGATGACGGCGGTTCCCTCAACGGCTGGGGCCTGAGTATCAACAACAATAGCAATACTTGCACCCTTACGCCCACACCGCTTGCCACCACGTATACCTTCACCGGAAACGGCAACTGGAATGTGGCCTCCAACTGGTCGGGAAATGTGATACCTCCCTCGGTATTGCCATCGGGAGAAAGCATTGTCATCAACCATATAGCGGGGGGCAACTGTTTGCTGAATGTTACACAAACAATAAATCCTGGCGCCAGCCTTACAATTGTCACAGGAAAAAACCTGCTGGTACAGGGTAACCTGAACATCCAGTAAGAATCAGGATATCTGATCGGCTGCATCAAAATATAAAAAGCTTCCCAGTGCAGGGTGGGAAGCTTTTTTATTGCATCGTAACAGGCGTGTGTCTGTCCAAAACCCTTAATTGATAAGGGGAAAGCCGCCGAAATCAATTAATTTCGCACCCAAAACGAATACCCTTCATGGAGCAAATCCGGAACTTCTGCATCATAGCCCATATCGATCACGGAAAAAGCACCCTGGCCGACAGGTTGTTGCAACATACCCATACCATTAGCGAACGCGACATGCAGGCACAGGTGCTCGACGACATGGACCTGGAGCGCGAAAAGGGCATTACCATCAAGAGCCACGCAATCCAGATAAGTTATCGCCATGAGGGAAAGGAATATATACTCAACCTGATTGATACACCCGGGCATGTGGATTTCAGTTATGAAGTGAGCCGTGCACTGGCGGCCTGTGAAGGGGCTTTGCTGCTGGTGGATGCCACCCAGGGGATACAGGCACAGACCATCAGCAATCTCTATCTGGCCATTGACAACAATCTGGAGATCATTCCCGTGATCAACAAAATCGATATGGACGGGGCCATGATTCCCGAAGTCAAGGACCAGATCATTGAGCTGATTGGCTGTAAAGGGGAAGATATTCTGCTTGCCAGCGGTAAGACCGGTATCGGCATCGAGGAAATTCTGGACGCAATTGTGAAAAGGATCCCCGCACCCAAAGGCAACCCCGATGCGCCCCTGCAGGCATTGATTTTCGACAGTGTGTTCAATAATTTCAGAGGCATCATCGTTTACTTCCGCATTTTCAACGGCAGCATCCGTACGGGCGACAAAGTCAAGTTTTTCAGTACCGACAAGGAGTACGATGCCGATGAGGTCGGTATCCTCAAGCTGAGCCTCGATCCCCGCAAGCAGGTCAACTGCGGAGATGTAGGCTATATCATCACGGGCATCAAAAACGCCAAGGAGGTGAAGGTGGGCGATACCCTCACCAACGCACAGCAACAATGTGTCTCACGCATCGACGGGTTTGAAGAGGTGAAGCCCATGGTGTTTGCAGGCATCTTTCCCGTAGACACCGACAAATTCGAGGAACTGCGCGACTGTATGGAGAAACTGCAGCTCAACGACGCATCCCTGACCTTCGAGCTCGAAACTTCACAGGCCCTGGGCTTTGGCTTCCGTTGCGGCTTCCTCGGGCTGCTGCACATGGAAATCATCCAGGAACGGCTGGAACGGGAGTTCAATCAGACCGTGATCACCACGGTGCCCAATGTGAGTTTCATCGCCTACACCACCAAGGGGGAGAAAGTGATGGTGAACAATCCTTCCGAAATGCCCGACCCCAGCCGCATCGACCGTATTGAAGAACCTTTCATCAAGGCACAGATCATCACCAAGCCCGAATACATCGGGAATATTATGAACCTGTGTATCGGCAAACGCGGCATGCTCACCCACCAGGGTTACCTGACCACTACGCGTGTGGAGCTCACCTTCGAAATGCCGCTGACGGAGATTGTTTTTGATTTCTACGATAAGCTTAAAAGCCAGACAAGGGGTTACGCCTCATTCGACTATCATCCCATCGGATACCGCGAGAGTGATATCGTCAAAATGGACATTCTGCTGAACGCGGAGAAAGTAGATGCCCTGAGTGCTTTGATTCACCGGGCGCGCAGCCAGGAGTTCGGCCGCAAGCTCTGTGAAAAACTCAAGGAATTGCTCACCCGCCAGCAGTTTCAGATTGCCATACAGGCGGCTATCGGTGCAAAAGTCATAGCCCGCGAAAACATCAGCGCCATGCGCAAGGATGTGACGGCCAAATGTTACGGAGGCGATATCAGCCGGAAACGCAAACTGCTTGAAAAGCAGAAAGAAGGCAAGAAGCGCATGCGTCAGATCGGCAATGTGGAAGTGCCTCAGGAAGCCTTCCTGGCAGTATTGAAACTGGACAACTAGTATTCCCCGAACCGGAACACCTGTGCGTTCATCCCGGTTTTCCTCCGCAGATTTACCATTTATCGGTTACAACGCTTCCAGGCTTCGGGCGATGATGCCGATGCATTCCTCGATTTGCTCAGGGTTGATGGGCAGCGGAGGGGCAAAGCGTATCTTGTCGCCATGGGTGGGCTTTGCCAGCAGGCCGTTTTCTTTCATGATGAGGCAGAGATCCCAGGCTGCATCGGGGTTGGGGTGTTTGATCTGGATGGCGTTGAGCAAACCTTTGCCGCGGATGATTTCAATATATTTTGAGCCGATGCGAAGAAGTCCTTCGCGCAATTGAATTCCCCGGGCTTCGGCATTCTCCTCCATTTTTTCATCTTTCAATACCTGCAGGGCCTCCATGGCCACAGCACAGGCCAGGGGATTGCCCCCGTACGTGCTTCCATGCTCCCCGGGTTTGATGTTCAGCATGATGGAATCATCGCAAAGAACGGCGGAAACAGGCAGTACACCACCGCTTAAGGCTTTGCCCAGAATCAGGATATCGGGACGCACCTGCTCATGGTCGCAGGCAAGCATCTTACCGGTCCGGCCGAGGCCCGTCTGTATTTCATCAGCTATCATCAGCACATCATACCGGCTGCAGAGTTCCCTTACCCCGCTGAGGTAGCCTGCATCAGGAACAACCACGCCGGCTTCACCCTGTATGGGTTCGAACATATAGGCGGCCACACGCTTGTCCTGAAAAGCCTGCTCCAGCGCCATCAGGTCATTGTAAGGTACCACCTGGAAACCGGGCATATAGGGGCCGAACTGCGCATAGCTGCTGGGGTCGGTACTGGAGGAGATGGCGGCCAAAGTGCGGCCCCAGAAATTTCCTTCTGCGAAAATGATCCGGGCTTCACCGTCGGGAATCCCTTTCACGGCATATCCCCATCGGCGGGCAAGTTTGATGGCAGTTTCGCCCCCCTCGACTCCGGTGTTCATGGGTAACACTTTATCGTACCCGAAATAGCGGGTGATGTACTCCTCGTAGTTGCCGAGCAGGTTGCTGTGAAAGGCACGGCTGGTCAGTGTGAGCACGCCGGCCTGTTGCTTCAGGGCCTCGATGATGCGCGGATGGCAGTGGCCCTGGTTTACCGCTGAATAACCGCTCAGGAAATCGTAATAGCGCCTGCCTTCCACATCCCACACAAATACGCCCTGGCCCTTTTCCAGCACCACGGGCAACGGATGGTAATTGTGGGCGCCGTATTTTTCTTCCAGGTCGATGTATTGTTGTGTAACTGCTGAAAGAGTATGCGTTGTGTGCATATCTGAATGTTTTAAGATTGAAACAAGGAGTATGTGAACAGGAGGAACAGGCGCTGTGCCTGAATGAAATGGTTCCGTCGGCCTTAGTGGTTCAGCAGGTCGAGGTTTTGGGCCAGCAGCGGTGCGATATGTGATGAGTGCTTGATCACGGTTGCGTAAGCAAGTTAACGAATATGCCTTTACCGGCCGGTTAAATTTTCCGATTGTCCCGGTCAGGTATTGGCGTGTACTGAATTTTCTTTTCTCAGTTCGGCGGTGGTTTTCGTGCGGTTGTCGTGGCTCCAGCCAGGCGGCATCAGAAAGTAGCGGATGCCCTGGTAGAGCGATTTCGATTCAATCGCTTTTCTGAAAAGGCTTCCCCAGGTGCTGAAAGCAATCACGGCAGGGTTGAAAGATTCGATGTTTTCCCTGAGACCGTATACCGGCCGTTCCTCTTCGGGTGTGAATGTGCCAAAGAGCCTGTCCCAGATGATGAGGATGCCGCCGTGGTTCCGGTCCAGGTACTTCAAATCGGTTCCGTGGTGCACCCGGTGGTGCGAGGGGGTGTTGAAAATGAATTCGATAGGGCCGGGCATGCGGTTGATCCATTCCGTATGGATCCAGAACTGGTAGATCAGGCTCAGTTGCTGCATGAACAGCACCCAGATGGGGTGAAAACCGAACAGCGGCATCCATGCCCAGAAGATGAAGGTGCCCGAGAGATTGCCGGTCCAGGTTTGCCGCAATGCCGCGGCGAGATTGTAATGCTTCGAACTGTGATGCACTACATGGCTGGCCCAGAAATAATTTACGGAATGGCTGATCCGGTGGAACCAGTAATAGGAGAAATCATCGGCGAGGAAGAGCAGCACCCAGAACCACCACTTTCCGGTATCGGGGCTGAAAATCCGGTATTGGTAGAGGAGCATGAAAAGCCCGAATATGAGGGCTTTGGTGATGAGTCCGGTGAGCACATTGCCGATGCCCAGGCCCAGGCTTGTGAATGTGTCGTGCGATTCGTACCGGTGTCTGTTTTCACGGTAAGCCAGCCATGCTTCCAGGCTGAGCAGGAGCACGAACGCAGGAATCGCATAGTAAAGGATAATGGGTGGCATCGGTTCAATGAAGATACGGATTATGACAAAAGGTCCCGTCTTTGTTTGAGACGGGACCTTTACATTCTTTCGGCAATGTGGGGGAAACTATTTCCTGATTTCCGCTGTAAGCGGCATTGCTGCTGTATGGGTATTTGCTGCTTTTGATGTGGGCGCAGGAACTACGATGGCCGGCTTTGTCTTTTCAGCCATCGGCTGTTCGTTGATTTTCAGGGTGGGGGCAATTACGAGTGAAACGATGCTCATAAGTTTGATGAGGATGTTCATGGAGGGCCCGGACGTGTCTTTGAACGGATCGCCCACGGTATCTCCGGTTACGGAAGCCTTGTGGGGTTCCGACTTCTTGTAAAAGGTTTCGCCGTTGATTTCAACCCCCTTCTCGAACGATTTCTTTGCATTGTCCCAGGCACCTCCGGCATTGTTCTGGAACATGCCCATCAACACACCGCACACGGTAGCACCTGCCAGGAAACCGCCAAGGGCTTCTGCTCCGAAACCGGGCATGAATCCGATGATCAGCGGGGCAACGATGGCGATGGCTCCGGGAAGCATCATTTTCTTGATGGATGCCTCGGTGGAGATGGCCACACATTTGTCGTACTCAGGTTTCCCCTTGCCTTCCATGATACCCGGAATGGTGCGGAACTGACGGCGCACTTCCTCCACCATGCTCATGGCCGCTTCGCCCACAGCCCTGATGGCGAGTGATGAGAAAATGAAGGGAACCATACCGCCGATGAACAATGCGGCAAGCACATTGGCTTTGTAGATATCGATTCCTTTGATGCCTGCCACACCCACAAACGCGGCGAAGAGGGCCAGTGCCGTCAATGCGGCCGATGCTATGGCGAAGCCCTTGCCGGTGGCAGCTGTGGTATTGCCCACCGCATCAAGTACATCGGTTTTTTCACGTACTTCTTTAGGCAGTTCGCTCATTTCGGCGATACCGCCCGCATTATCCGCAATGGGACCAAATGCGTCGATAGCAAGTTGCATGGCTGTGGTGGCCATCATGCCTGCGGCTGCAATGGCAACTCCATAAAGGCCGGCGAAATAGTAGGATCCGTAAATGCCTCCTGCCAGCACCAGGATGGGAAGGAATGTGGATTCCATGCCTACCGCAAGGCCTCCGATTACATTGGTGGCATGTCCGGTGCCGGACTGTCGTACAATCGAGAGTACAGGACGTTTACCCATGGCTGTATAATATTCTGTGATGATGCTCATGAGTGTACCTACCACCAAACCCACTACAATGGCTGCGAAAACACGGTTGGCGGAGAAATGGAAATCGCGGAGCAGCATCACTTCCTGAGGAAGGATGTATTTGACGAGGAAGTAGGAGGCGATTGCTGTAAGAATGATGGATCCCCAGTTGCCCATGTTCAACGCTTTCTGCACCACGCCGGTATTGATGCCGGCGCTGTCGCTGATTCGGACGAACCAGGTGCCAACAATGGAGAACAAGATACCCACACCGGCAATCAGCATCGGAAGGAGTATGGGAGAGTAGCCGTTGTATCCATCGCTCAGCGCCTGACCCGTCGTGTTGGTCACTTCGTGCCCCAGTACGATGGTAGCCAGTACAGTAGCCACATAGGAACCGAAAAGGTCGGCACCCATTCCGGCCACATCGCCCACGTTGTCGCCCACATTGTCGGCAATGGTAGCGGGGTTGCGCGGATCGTCTTCCGGAATGCCGGCTTCAACCTTACCGACAAGATCGGCGCCCACATCGGCGGCCTTGGTATAAATTCCGCCGCCCACACGGGCAAAGAGGGCAATGCTTTCGGCACCCAGTGAAAAGCCGGTGAGCACTTCAATGGCTTTCGTCACTTCGTGAGCCGTGGCCAGGGCCCCAGGCGCGAAGAATCTGATCAGTATGATGAAGAGGCTGCCAAGTCCCAGTACGGCCAGTCCCGCAACACCCATACCCATCACGGCACCTCCGGTAAACGACACGTTGAGGGCTTTGGACAGGGAAGTTCTGGCTGCATGGGCGGTACGCACGTTGGCCTTAGTAGCGGCACGCATGCCGATATATCCTGCCAGCGCGCTCGAAAAGGCGCCTACAACGAACGCGATGGAGATGGACCAGTGGGAGTCGGGGTTACGGCTGCCCATGAAGGCGAGCAGCAGGCCGACAATCAGTACGAAATAAGTCAGTATTTTCCATTCTGCCCTTAAAAAAGCCATAGCACCCTCGGCGATGTAGTTGCTGATTTCTTTCATCCGGTTGTCACCGGCATCCTGCCGCGAAACCCAGTTGAATTTCAACAGTGTATACAATAATCCAACGATTCCCATGGCAGGTACGGCATAAAACAATTTGTCCATAAATAACAATTTTTTAAGGTGGGCAAAAATAGGGTAAAAGGCCCAAAATCCGGCCCCTAAAAACAAATCGCTGCATTTTGAATGTAATGCTGCATAGAAAGAGCACAGACAGTGGTATATGGGCTCGGGTAAGCCTTCCTGCTTAACAATTTTTGATTGCTCAATTTGCCGTACCCATTGCTGAAACGAAAAAACTGGGATTGTTCCTTGAAATCCGGTTGGTTCGTAATTCTACTACAAAAAAACTGAAGAGCGGTGACATAAATAGGATTAAAGCAGGGGGTAGACGATATAAATGAAAATAATTTTATTTCTACAGAGCTGTAAATCATTTCAAATAACTAATAGTGTCTATTGTTTTTTTGATTTTTCTATCAAAATTTTTATGCGCTTTAGCGTAAGTAGCATGCAAATAAATCTTCAATTATGATTTCAGGCTGATAATATCAGCAACGTTTTGACGTTCATTAAGTGTCATCTCCCGCTTTTTAAGCCACGGATGAACTTCCCGCCCCAAGAAAACCAACAGTAAATCATCGGATTTTTAGTAATCAGCGTTCATGGTGTTTACCGCGTTTGCAAAAGACGAGGTTCATCACAATGGATACGTAATCAGACAATGATGAAACCAATATCCTGCAAAACCCGAAAAGCCCCTGTGTGGCTGATCTTGCTGCTCCTGATGGGCGGTTTGACCAATGCGCAGCCCGTAGCCCGGTTCACCGCTTCGCAAACGAGCGGATGTGTGCCCTCCATTATCACCTTCTCCGATCAGTCAACTGGCAACCCTACATCCTGGAAATGGGATCTCGGAAATGGTACGGTATCTTCCCTTCAAAATCCCTCGGTAGCCTATTTGACTCCGGGTCAGTACACCGTAAAACTGGTTGTACAGAATTCCAATGGTTACGACTCGATCACCAAAGTGGGTTTCATTTCCATAAAATCCAACCCTGCAGTGGTCTTCTCGGCCGACCGCACTACCGGATGCTACCCGCTTCCGGTCACGTTCACGTTCCAGCAGGGCGCGAATCAGGCTCCCATCCGGCGTTGGGAATGGGATTTCGGAGATGGGCAATTGTCAGCCCAGCAGAATCCGGCTTATACTTATCGTCAATCGGGCGATTTCAATGTCACGTTGAAGTTGACCGATACCAACGGATGCGTGAACTCTTTACAGAAAACCCGCTATATGAATGTGAACGGCGTTACAGCAAGCTTTTCCAACTATGTTGATTATCGGTGCTTGTCAACGCGTGTGAATTTTTTCAATACTTCTGTCGGTAACGGAACCCTTTCATACCGATGGTCATTCGGTGATGGGAATACCTCGACCCAGCAGGGGCTGGTATATACTTACGCTGTTGGCGGGAACTATCAGGCCAGGCTCAAAGTGACCAATAACCTGGGTTGTACCGATTCTATCATGGTGCCGATCCTGCTCGATACCTTGGTGTCGGCATCTTTTACCTCCGATGTACGCTCGGGTTGCAAGCCCCCCCTTACAGTTTCGTTCTCCAGTCCGCCTAAAAGCGGGAACGTGTACAGATGGGAATTTGGAGACGGAACGGTTTCCAATCAATTCAATCCGACACATGTTTACACCGATACCGGCTCTTATTCTGTAAAGCTGAAAGTGACCAATCCCAACGGTTGTATGGATTCAGTGAAACTGAATCGCTATATCCAGGTCAAGAAGCCCTTCATTTACATAGATAATCTGCCCGACAGTTCCTGTCTGCCCTTCACCAAAGATTTTTATGCATGGACCAATGAGCCGGAAGACACTATTGCCCGGTACAAGTGGGATTTTGGAAACGGAAGCTATTCCACATCTCCCAATCCGCTTCATACATTCAGGCAAACAGGTTATTATAATATCCGGCTGATTGCCACTACCACACAGGGCTGCACCGACACCGCCTATTTCCCCAACGGGATAAGGGTGAGTACAAAACCGACTGCTTCGTTTTATGCAGACAGCCTCAATGTCTGCGGAAAAACTGCTATTAGTTTCGTTAATCAGAGCATCGGGGCCAATGCCTGGCAGTGGGAGTTTGGAGCCAACGGAGGATCTTCCAGCCGCAACCCCTCTTACAAATTTCAGGATACCGGCTGGCTTCAGGTTAGGCTTATAGCATGGAACAGCGGCTGCAGCGATACGATGACCCGCAACCGATATGTATATATAAAACCTGCGATTGCCAGGTTTTCCTTTACCAACAGTTGCATCACATTCAATAAGGTTAAGTTTACCAACATGTCGAAAGGGGCGCACACCTGGCTTTGGTCATTTGGTGACGGCGATACCTCCACCGCCCTGCATCCGGAGCATTACTATCGGACTCCCGGCACTTATACGGTTACACTTTGGGCTAAGAACAACACCACCGGATGCGAACATGAGTTCTCCAAGGAGGTGACAGTGCTGAGAGTTTCCTCCTCATTCACCGCAAGGCAGACCAATGTGTGCCGTGGCGGGAATATCACTTTTGACTGCAATACCGATTCCACGAAAATAACACGGATGGTCTGGGACTTCGGTGACCAGTCTGGGATTGTTTCGACCAAAAGGCTTTCCGTTACTCATGTGTATCATCGGCCGGGTATTTACTCAGTAAAATTGATTGTTTTTTCCCTGCTCAATTGCCCTGATACGATTCTGCGATCTAATTACATTGTCGTAGACGGCCCTATTGCGAAATTCGGCGTTGGCAGCTTCGGTGCCTGTATCGGCCGAGCCACAACGATGCTGGACAGTACCATCAGTGACGGTAGGAACCGGATTGTGAACTGGGGCTGGAACTTTGGCGACATCACACCAGTGCAGTCTTACACCGCACCCCCGTTCGAGCACGTATATAATACAACGGGTACTTACTTCATCTCTTTGAAAGTAACCGACAGTAGGGGGTGTGCCGATTCTTTCAG
>JBIIDU010000175.1:0-5156 GCA_044238165.1 Ferruginibacter sp.
CAACGCAGGCACCGCGCGTGCTCCGGAGCATATTTTCAATGCCAGCCTGCAGGTAGACCTGTTCGATCCCGAATATGTCGATGTCTGGAAGCAAGGGTTTTATATGCGGCCGATCGACAAGAAGGTGCTGATCAAAAGTGATTATTTGCGCAAGGAAGCTGAGCTCTTCATCAAGTATATCGCAGAAGGGGAGGACGTGAAGAACAACAAGTTCATGTGCAAGACGCTCAAGGAGGTGAATGCAGGCAGCGTGTTCCTCAACCAGTGGGTTTATGAGCAAACCGCCAACCTCCTGAAGCAGGGCAAACTGGTGGCTTTGCTGGGGGGCGATCATAGCACGCCGCTCGGTTATTTCCGGGCTATCGCCGAACAGCACGGTGATTTCGGCATTTTGCAGATTGATGCACACTGCGACCTCCGTAAGGCCTACGAACATTTCACCTATTCCCATGCCTCGGTCATGTACAACGCCCTCGAGGAAATACCGCAACTGGCACGGCTGGTGCAGGTGGGTGTCCGCGACTACTGTGATGAGGAATACAGCTACATTCAATCGCAGAAAGACCGGATAACAACCTATTTCGACCGCGATCTGAAGGCCCGGGCTTATGAAGGACATACTTGGTCGCAACTGGCCGATGAAATCATCAGTTGCCTGCCGCAGAAAGTATTTATCAGTTTCGACATAGACGGACTCGACCCCAAACTTTGCCCCCATACCGGAACTCCGGTCCATGGTGGTTTTGAGGTCGAACAGGTCTTTTATCTGTTCAGCAAAATAGCGCGGTCTGGCCGCCGGCTGATCGGTTTCGATCTGAATGAAGTGGGTGTGAGTCGGGATGAATGGGATGAGAATGTGGGTGCCCGCTGTCTCTTCAAGCTTTGCAACATGCTGGTTGCTGCCAATCCTGCCTGACCTCAGGACCTTCCGTTTCGTATTCAATTATGTACACCCTGCATGCCCTTACGGATACACGCAACACCGACGTAATTGTCCTGCGTACTTTGTTGCTGGCCTCGGCAGTATGGATATTCCTTTCCGGCACGTCGGCTGCGGATTGGTTCCGGTATGCTGCCGCACTGGTGCTGCTGCTGCTGGCATTGCTTGCCCGGTTTTTACTGATGCGCACGACAGTGGGCTACCACAGGATCGTAATGCTTGGCGCCCTCCTGTTGCTGGCTGCCACCCGAAACCTGTACCATGCGCCCTTGTTTGTTCTTTTTGCTTCTCTGCCGCGGTTCTTTTACGGGGATGCGCAGATCCGGATAAGTGATGTGGGTGTTGCATTGCCGGGGCTTATTCGCCGGAAGCAACATGCATGGTCGCAACTTTCCAATTTGATATTGAAAGACGGATTGCTGACCATTGATTTTGTCAACAACAGGCTTGTTCAATTGCCTTTAGACGGCAGTAAAAATTCTGTTGACGAATTCGCTTTCAACGATTTTTGCCGCAAGCAACTAAGCGTGCACCAAAACGGGAACACTGGATAGCATTGATCGGGGATTCCGGGAACCTTCCGTCTTGCGAATTGGGTTAACTTTATACGCTAAATGCCGGTGCTAATCATTCCGGCTTCAACTTTTCCGAATGCAAACTCCCTTCTTACTTTATTCCGACGGTGAAGGAAACATCTATGAAGACGAATCTCTTTTCGCCATCGGGCGGAGCGGATGGGATGCCTTTCCCGTAGATGATGCCTCCTGGATTGAATTGCCCACAGGTGGAAATCTATATGAACTGCCCGGCCGCCGGGGTATCGGCATTGATGTGCGTTCGGGGGAGATGCGCCTATGCGAAAAAGGGTGGGCAGTGGCAGCCTTTATTCCGCCTGCTTATACCGGTCTCTATCTGGCTGCCTATGAAACTGATAGCGATGCGCCTACATTGCCGCTTTTCTGCTATACCGCAGCGGGGTGGATTGAGGGCAAGATTGTGGTGACGGCGGTGCGTATCGAAAAGGATATCCGTCAGGAAGCCGCCGGTTATGATATGGCCCTGGTGGATCAGGGCGCACATGCCTTGCTGTCAAATTATCCGCAGAACCGATTGGTGCGGCATCTGATGGAAAACTGTTGTATGACCTACGATTGTCCGGCTGCGAAAAACTTCGCGCTCGGGCGCTGGGAATGTCCGGTTCCTTCTTCACCTGCCTGCAATGCCAACTGCATCGGCTGCATCAGTTTCCAGCCTGCCGATGAATCGGTGGTCAGTACGCAGGATCGGCTGAATTTCAAACCCACTGCGGAGGAAATCATCGAGTTCACCGTGCCGCACCTTGAATCGGCACCCTTCCCGATTGTGAGTTTTGGCCAGGGCTGCGAAGGCGAACCCCTGCTGATGTGGGAAACCATACGCGATGCCATCATCGGCATCCGGAAACATACTCCCAAAGGAAGCATCAACATCAATACCAACGGTAGCCGCCCCGATGCCGTGGAAGCCCTGTGCAAGGCCGGACTCAACAGCATCCGCGTAAGCCTCAACTCGGTGCTGGAAGAAGTATACACACCCTACTACCGTCCTAATAATTATACTTTTTCTGATTTGGCAGAAAGCCTGCGTACCGTGCGGCGGTACGGGGGCTGGACCAGCATCAATTATTTCGTTTTTCCCGGAATGAGCGATCGCGTGCGCGAGTACGAAGCATTGCGCAGCTTCATCCGCGATACCGGATTGCAGATGATCCAGTGGCGGAATTTCAATATCGATCCCGACTGGTATCTTGGCAAAATTGCAATCAGCGAGCCCGGAGAATGCATGGGCATCGCACAAATGATGGAGCTGATTGCCGAAGAATTTCCTGAATTGCGATTCGGATATTTCAATCCGCCCATGGAGCGCATCAAAGGACGGTTTGATGCGGATTTTGCCCGCTGAAAAAATGAAGACTCGGTGCTACTGTGTCCGTTGCCCGCTGAAGATGCCGCTGCCTGATAGGGAATTCGACCAGCTTCCGCTTACATAATCTCCCGTTGAACCTTCAATGCCACCCTGGAAATTATTGATGGCCGAAAGGGGACCGTTCAGGTCGAGCCGGAACACGGTGCCCGTAGCCAAACCTTTACCGATGAAGGTCTCGCCCCGGGCGTTTCTCGATAATCCCTGCGAAAGGTTGCCGTAACGGATGAAATTGAAGTTGCCGGTAGTGGTACCGGTGAAGCGGCTTTCGTAGCAGTACACCTGCTGTGTGGTGCTTTCGTGGGCAATCACGCCGAACACATTGATGCGGTTGCGCACAATGAAGTTGTCGAGCGAGGCATTCCGTCCGTCCTCATCGGTAGTAAAAGTGAAGCTGGAAATACGTCCCTGGAAGAATGCGGCGATCACCGGCTGGCCCAGCACCTGCGGTTGCGTGCAGATGAGGCTATCGCTCAGGCTGTCAAGCGAGAGATAAGCCTTCATCATGTCGTCGCCATTGTTGAAATAGATTTTGATGCGACCACTGTTTCCGGTGAGCACACCCTTGTACACACCGAAGTTGGTATCGTCGAGCCAGGGTTTGGTTTCCGAGGTGTCGGCAAAGCCCAGGTCGGGTAGCGGAACCGTAACTTCTTTGGTGCAGGAACAAAAAAGAAAAATGGCAGCAGCCAGTGCGGGAAAAATCAGGAAACGTATGTTTGGTATCATCCTCTTAGAAAAATGTCATTTGATCAGTAAGACAGTGCCCTTTCTCACCACCTGTTTGTTCCGGAAAAGATAACGGGCCATCCATGTATAGGTTTCTACGCCACTTCGTTTGTCTGAGTTCCCACCATCCCAGCGTTCGGGCGGATTCCGGCTGATGAACACCCGCTGTCCGTAGCGGTTAAAAATACTTAACTCATAGTTTTTTACAAGAAAAAGATTGCCGACCGGTCCGAACCCTTCGTTTTTGCCGTCGCCATTGGGGGTAAAAGCTCCAGGGAAATAAATGTCACTGCATTCTCCCAGAAGCACAACCCGGATGCTGTCGGACGACTGGCATCCGGTTCCTACTGTTACGGTATAGAGCCCCGACTGATTCACCCGGAAAGTAGGTTGCACCGAGCCGTCCTGCCATTGATAAGCCTCGTAATTTCCCGGATTGAGCAAAAGCGTTTCCCCCGGGCAAAGAGAAGTATCTGTCCCGAGGTTTGGTTTTGGCGGGAAGAATTTGCTCTTGGCAATGGCCTGTGCCGTATCGCTTTTGCAATTTCCCTCTGAAGACTGAATGAAATAAGTCCGGGTTCCTGTTGGCGTGAATGTATATTGATTGCCGCTCTGCAGCAGATCTGTAAGATTCGGGTCGGCATACCAACGTACCGTTCCGCTGCCTGTTGCTGTGAAAAACACGGAACTGCCTTCGCAGACTTCGGTATAGGCAGGGGTGACGGTTGGTTTTTGCGGGGTTCCGGAAATTACGATTGGCCGGGTGTGAGATGAGGCCGGCACGCAGTTGGCTGCTGAAACGGAATAGGTTACCTGATAGGATCCTGTCAGCGATGATCCGGGATTTAGGATGCCGGTACTGTTGTTGAGTGTAAGTCCGCCGGGAGTTGACCGGAAAACTCCGCCGAATGTGAATCCGGGCGCGGGTAGGGGCGCAACAGGTGAGGAACTTTTACATAGTGTGTCAGCACCGTAGCTGAATACCGTGATTGGTGTTGCTCCCGTTGTGTTGATAACAAAAGATGCCGTGTTGCTTCCTGAAAGATTGCAGCCTGTTGCCGCTACCGAATAAGTGATGGTATAATTTCCGGGCGAGGAAGTAGCTACGTTTATTGCACCTGTATTGGCGTTGATGGATAATCCGGCAGGAGTTGAAGAATAGGAGCCTCCGCCTGTGAATCCGCTTGCTTGATTCATCGCAGGATTTGATGCACTGGCGCAAGCAGAAGCAGGGCTGTAACTAAATCCGGTTATCGGAATAGTTGTTGCAGTGATCGTGAACGATGCCGTTCCGCTTGCTGCGGGGTTGCAACCTGTTGCCGCCACCGAATAGGTGATGGTATAATTTCCGGGCGAAGATGCAGCCATATTGATAGCGCCGGTATTGGCGTTGATGGATAATCCGGCCGGAGTTGCTGCAAATCCTCCTCCGCTTGTAAATCCGCTTGCCTGATTAATAGTAGGATTAGATGCACCAGCGCAAACCGAAGCAGGACTGTAACTAAATCCAGTAATCGGACTAGTT
>JBIIDU010000176.1:0-5150 GCA_044238165.1 Ferruginibacter sp.
CTGGGAGAAGGAAATCGATAAGGGAAAAGCCAAGGCGCTGATCGGTTGAAAAACTACATACGCCCGCGTTTTCCTGAAAAAGGATTCTGGGTAATTTATCACAGTATTGACTACACGAAATTATATTGCTAACGGCCCGGCACTGCAGCGGGCGGATGATGTCCGGAATCGAACACAAAGGCGGTGTCGTTGAGCGAAAGCAAAAATGTGGTAAGGTCCACCCGCTCCTTGTCATCAAGCACTATGGATCGGCGGAGCTGGGCGGAAAGCGAGGGCCTTTGAACGACCCCTTCGGTATAATGGCGGATGACCTTCCTCAACGTATTGAACCTTCCGTCGTGCATGTAGGGGTATGAGTAACTGAGGTTGCGCAGGGAAGGAATCCGGAAGTGCAGACTGTCACTTTTCTTTCCCGTCACCGCAGCCCTCCCGTTGTCGTTCAGCGAAGTGTTCACAGGCAGTCCGTTGTCGGCGTAGCCATAGCCGGAAAAAAGCGGTTCGGTATGGCAGGTGTTGCAATGCTGCCTAAAGATCCGATAGCCGTTTTGCTCCTGAACCGTGAAACTGTCTTTCCCCTGCATGACCCGGTCGTACCGGCTTCCTGCTGAAACCAGCGTCAGTTCAAATTGCGCCAGTGCCTGCATCAGTGCAGCGGCATTGGCGGTACTGTCGCCAAAGGCCCCGCGAAATAACTCCCTATAACCGCTTCCGGCATTCAGTTTGCGCAGCACGCTTTCCATCGTCTCGCCCATTTCGCCCGGACTGGTGATGGGCACCCTGGCCTGCGCATCCATATGTTTGACCGACCCGTCCCACATGAGTTCCCGCTGCCAGGCCAGGTTGAACAGCGCGGGTGCGTTGCGCCTGCCTATGCTGTCGTGTATCCCGTGGCTGAGGGCATGGTCGGTGTGTGCGAAGGCGTTATAAGGATTATGGCAGGATGCGCAGGAAACCATACCATCGGAGGAGAGTACGGGATCGTAAAAAAGCAGCCGGCCCAGTTTTATCTTTTCAGGAGACAGGGAATGCTTTTTGAAATCATACACCGGCGGAGGAAAGTGAGCGGGATAGCGCAATCCGGTGCGGCTGGCAATACCGAATGCGAGCAGCATCAGGATTACCGGAATCATATGGGCGAGCCGTATTTTCAAAATCCGGATTTGAAAACCGCAGTCAGTATGTCGGCAAATTCAACGGCCTTTTCACCCGGACTCATGAGCACAGGTGTTTGAGCAAGGTTGATGCGTTTGAGCAACGCGGGAATATCAATACGAACAACGGTACGCCCATCCTGACCGGCAGCCACCTGAATGGTTCTACTGGTGTTGAAGGGCGGCAGGTACCCGCCCACGTGAAACTGGAAGCGTCCGTTGAGGGTTTTCATTTTCTGCGAACTGCCCTCCATCTTGAAGTTGATGTAGCCGCTCTGCCAGGTCCAGTACATGCCGTTGACGGGATCGAGGTCGCCGGAAAACACCCCCGAAACACTGGTGAGGCTGTCGACCCCCAGACCGAAGCGGAGGCTGTCGTAACGTATACCACCCGGCAGGGCAAGCTGCATGGAAGCGGGCACGTCGGCATCAATCAGAAAATAGGGACGCTGCAGACGGTACACCGTTTTTCCGCCCTGCAGGAGTTCCACGGGGCCGATGTAGCATCGGAGCACATCGATTTCGATTGAATCGTTGAGGGAACTGTCGAACAGGGAATGCGGCAGGGTTACGGGAACGCCGCCCGCAACGGGCGCAAACACCAGCTGGGCGGAAGCGGAAGGCCTTCCGGCAATCAACAGAAAAAAAAGAATCAGGCCCGGGCAACGCATAAAGCTTGTATTTGAATGAATCGGAGATGTGGATTTTCAGCTCAACTGAAAAGATATTCCACATCAGCCTTGGAAAGCGCCTTCACAAAATGGGCATCGTCGCTGATAAGTTCACTGGCCAGCTTACGCTTTTTCTCCTGCAACTGCATGATCTTGTCTTCGATGGTGTCGATGCAGATCATCCGGTAGGCGAAAATATTCTTCGTCTGGCCGATGCGGTGCGTACGGTCAATAGCCTGTTGCTCCACCGCAGGGTTCCACCAGGGATCGACGATATATACATAATCGGCGGCGGTGAGGTTGAGGCCCACACCACCTGCTTTCAGTGAAATGAGGAAGACGCGGCAATTGTCGTTCTGCTGGAAATTGTCGATGGCCTTCTGCCGGTCGTTGATGGAAGTGCTGCCGTCGAAATACTCGTAGGCGATGCCCTCCTGTTCGAGCTTTTCACGGATCAGTGCCAGCATATTCAGGAACTGGGAGAAGACCAGGGCTTTGTGCTGGCCGATGTTTTCCGTGATTTCGCGGGTGAGCTCGTCGAGCTTGATGGAGTGGTTGGGATATTTTTCGTCTTCGTTCAGGATGGCGGGGCTGTCGCAGATCTGCCGCAGTTTCATCAGACCCTGCAGAATGGTGAGCTGCGATTTCTCGATACCTTCCTTGTCGATCACCCCCAGAATCTTGTCGCGGTAGCTGTTGCGGTAAGCATCGTAGATCACACGCTGTTCCTTGTCCATTTCGCAAAAGAGGATGGTTTCGGTCTTTTCCGGCAGATCCTTGGCCACTTGTTCCTTCGTGCGCCGGAGAATGAAGGGGTAAAGCAGTTTGCGCAGGTGCTCCTTCTGTTCGGGTTCGCCGAACTTGTCGATGGGGGTGGCGAATTCGTTGCGGAAAAAGTCCATGCTCCCCAACAATCCCGGGTTCAGGAAATTCATTTGCGCGAAGATGTCGAACGTATTGTTCTGCAGCGGCGTACCGCTCATGCAGATGCGGTTCCTTCCCTCAAGCAGCGAGGCGGCCCGGGTCACTTTCGATGCGGGATTCTTAATAGCCTGGCTTTCGTCGAGTATGATGTAGTCGAAGGGAATCTTCATCAAAAAAGGAATATCGCTGCGCAGCGTGCCATAAGTGGTGAGTATGACGTTCGCCTTCTGGAGCGCTTCCGTATCGCGGGTGCGCATGCTCCCGTGATGGATGGTACGGGTAAGCTGCGGTGTGAATTTCTTTATTTCGTTCTCCCAGTTGTAAATCAGCGTGGTCGGGCACACCACGATGGCTTTCAGCTCGCCCCGGTTTTTTTTGTAATGCTGCAGCATGGCCAGTGCCTGCACGGTTTTACCCAAACCCATATCGTCGGCGAGGATACCGCCCCAGCCCACTTCATTGAGGTAATTGAGCCACTGGTAACCGGCGGTCTGGTAATTGCGGAGCACGCTTTTGAGTTCTTCCGGCGGCACGGTTTCGGGAATCTGACGGAAGGCGCGCAGCCGTTCAAATTTTTCATCGAGCGAGAAGCTCAGTTCACTGGGCTCCCGGTTCTCATAGAGCTCGTCGATGACGCTCATATGGTATTTCGAGAGGCGCAGCTTGTCGGTTTTGCCATCGCCCACTTTGAACAGCAGGGCATAGCGTTTCAACCATTCTTCGGGAAGAATGCCCAGCGAGCCGTCGGCCAGCTGCACGAAGGATTGCCTTGCGCTGAGCGCCTTTTTGATATCCTGTATGCCCACCCGCTGTCCGCTGAATTCAACCTCCACGCGTGCATCAAACCAGTCGAGCCCACTGCTCACATGGATATGGGTGGACGGCCTTGCCGTATTGAAACGGAAATTTCTGAGCGCATCGAAACCGAACACCGGCACCTTGTCTTCCTTCATCGCGTCCATGAACAGAAAGAACCAGTTGTTGCGGAGCACATCGGCTCCCTTGAGGATAAGGCTGTTGCCTTCAGGGGGAGTGACAAACTGGGAATGCAGTCCGGAAAGGCGGCTGATGAACTGGCGCTCCGCCTCCATGTGGCGGTGTACAATCAGAATCTTGTCTCCTTCAGGAATGGTAAGCGTAGGCTTGTTGCCCGATTTCACTTCAATACCCTTGTAGTTGAACACCGGCTGAAACACCAGGTATTCGCCGCGTTCCTGCAATTGAAGGCTGATTTCCGGAGGAGCCGCCTTGACTTCCCTGATCAGGCTCTTGTCGAATTCCACCGGATATTCCTGTGTGAGGGGCATTACCAGTTTTTGCATCTGAGCGGCCCAGTTCTCTTTGCCGAGGGCAATACTTCCCTTGCGCAAAAACTTTTCGGCCTGCTGCCTGTCTTCGGGTCTTTCCCAGGTATAGAGCTCATGGTTATAGAGAAAGAGCAGGGTGTTTTCAGACTCATTTTCAGTGAGGGCGAGCTCGGTGCCGTTCAGTTTGACGCGGCAACTCAGGGCAAACTCTCCTTTGGACTGTGCGCTGATCCGGAAACAGGGAGTGAGCGTACGGTTCATCAGCGAAAGCTCCTCCAGCGAAGCGGTCTTGAAACCTGAATTTTTGCGGAGGTAAAACACGAAGGGATTTTCGGCCTGCTCACTGAGGAGCCGGAGGAGTTTGGGGTGTAGGTATTCGGTAATCAGGGCCTTCGTGTCGTCGGGCAGCTCCTCCCCTTCGGTTTGGATGATGTTTTCCCAGATGCCGCTGAACGGCGAATTGCGGTTGAGGTATTTGCTTACTTCCGCAGGCTGCATCTTTCTCAACTGTTGCAACAGCATCTTGTCGTCTTCGCTGAACACTTCGGTGTTCACAAACTTGGTGAGGTCGAGCTTTTCCACCCGGCCGGGAAGTTTGGTGCCGGATGCCTCGTAATCGAACTGGATGGCGTCGACCTGAAAGTGGGGGAAGGCGGTTTCATTGAAATTGAATACAATGCCCAGCCGTCTCGTTGGCATCGGGGGCATATCGCTCATATCGACCGGAACAGCCGAAACAGAACTGGCTTCGGCCGGCACCGCAGCTGCGGGAAGCATTGCGGGTGGTGGAGTTGTGGCTACCTGTGCCACCCGTTTGATGGATGTGTCGAGCACTTTCAGAAAAGGCTTGCCGTCTTTGTAAACGAATTCGAATTTACCTTCAATATCGTCGGAAAGGCTGTAGCCGTATATCTGCAACAGCTTGTTCTTCTCCTTGTCCCAGTTGCGGATGGAATCGAAATAGTAGGCCCCCCTGCCGTGAAACAGCTGCAGAAAAAGTGCGGCCTTATGCAGGCAAACGGAATAGTCTTTTTCCGAACAGGTACAGGAGGTGTCGAAATTCCGTTCGTCGTTCTTCTGAATCAGCAGGCGGTAAC
>JBIIDU010000177.1:0-5119 GCA_044238165.1 Ferruginibacter sp.
TACACCGTGAGTGTGAGTCAAACAGTAGCTTCCACAACCATCAATGGCGATGCCATTCGGTATTTCATTCGTTCCGGCGCAACCGGTCCGGGTTCAACAGCCCCCTGTACCCCCCAAGTGCCTCCCGCTGTCCGAAACAATGTGTTTGTCGATGTCGCCATCAAGCCCGTAGCCACCTGGATTGGGGTAAACAGCAATTGGAACGATCCGGCTAACTGGTGCGGTGGTGCGCCCACGGCGGCATCAAATATCACCATACCCACGGCCGCCATTTATCCGGATATTTCCGGCGGCGCTTATGGCGAGGTGAACAACCTGAACCTTACAGGATCTGGAGTACTGACGGTAGGTGCGGGCGGAACCTTCGCCATTGCGGGTGGAATCACAAGTGGCAATCAGAAAATAACGGCCACATCCGGCACCATCAATTTCATTGGTTCCGTGGCGCAGACCCTGCGATCCGAGGATTTCTTAGATTCCACAATTGCCATTTTGATCGACAGCAACAGCAATGCCGGCGGTCTCACCATCGACGCGACCGGGGGAATGCTGTACGTTACCAATGAGGTTGCATTCGGAGACAGGAACAACCAAAAACTCAATACCAACAACCTCTTGACCCTGCGCTCTACGGCCACGGCCACCGCCCGTATTGCAGATGTTACGCTGAACGACACCCGCACCGGCAACGATGTGTTGGGCAAGGTGGTGATTGAGCGCTTCATACCCGGCATACGCAGGGCCTGGCGGCTGCTGACGGCACCCATCAAATCAACTACAACACCTACGCCTACCATTTACAACAACTGGCAGGAGGGTTCACGCTCTTATCCCCTTGGTACGTTGGCCAATCCCCGTCCGGGTTATGGTGCGCACGTTACTTTTGGAAACAACCTGGGTACTTATGACCAGGGCCCCTTCGCCACCAACACTTCCATTTTTTATTACACTAATTCAGGATGGACGGGTAAACCCACCAGTACCAACGGTACTGTCATTGGCGCCAACGATGGGGTGATTACCGACCAGCCTGTCTATATGATGTTTATCCGTGGTGACCGCAGTACCAACCTCGCCGCCGGAGCCAACGCTCCTATCACTCCCACTACGCTGCGGGTGACCGGTGATCTCAATGTGACCGGCAATTCGGCCACCCCGCTGTCGGCAACCGGTACCGGCGGATTTGTAAGCGGCGCATTCACTTTCTGGGCTTATGCGAATCCTTATCCTTCCGCCATCAGCATCGATAAGTTGTATGCTGCCAGCGGTTTCTCCACCAACGGTACTTTCTGGCTTTGGAATGCCAACCGTGGCACCAACGGCGGCTGGACCTCGGTGACGCGTCTTTCGGGCGGCGGATTGATTTTCAGTCCAAGTGCCGCTGATGCGGGCAATGGTGTAATCGAATCGTCAATAGGATTTTTGGTGCAAAACCAGACATCCCTCAGCTTCAAGGAAAGTCACAAAGTTTCCGGCAGCAGCAACGCGTTGCTGCGCCCCATCCGCCGGATCAATGTGGACCTGCATACGGCAGATATCGCCAGTCAGTTGGTTGACGGCACCGGCGCAATTGTCAGTGAAAAGGCCGAAGACATGGTTAACTGGACCGGCGTGGGCAAGCTGATGAATTTTGGTGAAAATATCTTTGTAAAGGCCGGCGCAGATCAGTATGCACTGCACAACCGCCCGTCGGTCAACATCGGTGATACCATCCAGTTGATGATCAACCGAATGCGCAATATGAACTACAAGCTCAAGATTGCCATGCCGGGTGTGGATTTGCCCGCCGGGGCACAGGCCGTGCTGGAGGATGATTACCTCAATACCAAAACAGCGGTAAGCCTCAGCGATACCACCCAGTACAGCTTTGATGTGAATACGGTGAATACCCTATCATCCAAAGCCGATCGTTTCCGCATTGTGTTCAGGCCGGTGATTAGTTTCACCGTCATCAGCGCCAATCTCGCCGATGAGGATGTGCGTGTAGACTGGAGCGTGGGCAGCGAATGGAACATTACCCGTTATGAACTCGAGCGCTCCACAGACGGGGTGAACTTCACCGCCATCGGTTCGCAACTTACCAATGGCAATACTGACGATGCCCGTGCTTACAGCCGCCTCGATTTTTCGCCGGCTGCCGGGGTATATCACTACCGCATCAAGTGTATCAGCCGCACCGGTGCTTATGCTTACAGCGATGTGGTGAAAATTGCGGTCACCCGCAAGGGCAATGGCATGTATGTGTTCCCGAATCCTGTGGTAAACAATACCATCGGCCTGCAGTTGAGTAAGATGCCGGCAGGCATGTACACGGCCCGACTGCTCACGGGCAATGGACAGTTCATCATGATGAAATCGTTCAGCCATGCAGGTGGTGCTGCCGTCTACCAGTTCTCTCCCGAAAACCCCATGACGGCGGGTACCTACCAGTTGGAAGTGACTGACAACAAGGGCAACAAGCGCATCATGCAGGTGCTTGTGGTCAACAAATAAGTAGTACAGGATAATGTAAGGTTATCGGAAGCCGGCGATTTTTCGCCGGCTTTTTTGTATGAATCAGTATTCACTGCAAAATTTGTTTCGTGTGCCACGAACCAAGGCTCGGGGTTCCCAAACTTTGAACTTTGCACATTTTCTTGTTTTAACCAAGGCTAGGGTACTCCCAAACCTTTCAAACCTTTAAACCTCTCAAACCGTTGAAACATTTTCCCGCCTGAACCGCTGATTACGCAGATTGACGGATTGCGCAGATTTTTTCACCCAAGGGTCGAGGGAGAATAGAGGGGTTAACCTCCCCCTTCGGGGAATTGAGGGGGTCAAAATCTATTTCACGCAAAGACTGCAAAGGGAGTTCACGCAAAGGATCACAAAGCAGGGTCAGGCAATTGCCTGAGCTCCATATACCATGCAGGCGAAAAATTGATTTTATGAAAAATGAGTAACGCCATGGCACAGGTCCGGAGACCTGCGCCTGACAAACATTTCATAATCCTTTAATCCTGAAATCCTGCGAATCCTGATTCAGACAAATAACATCTGAATCGCGGATTCAGCAGATTGCCGCGTACACCATTATTTCTGCCCACCTCCCAACAAAAATCCCCCGCCGCTCACGCCGCAGGGGACTCACTCAAAATTAAACCGCTGTAGGGGGAGGGCTCGAACCTCCACGGGGCAGTTAGTTGTAGCACAAAGTTCAGTGGTCGACCCTGGTCGCTCCCGCATTGCTGCGGAAACGGCTCTATGCTATATTTCTCCTGTGATCCCCACCCCCGAGACAAGAGGGCATGTCTGCCAAAAATTTCATCACCCCACAATCTAACAATCGCCTTTGCAATTGTTTTGACAAATTTATATGAAAACTCATTTTGGATGAATAAAATTGCGTCAAAGTTCAAAAAAATAGGAAATAAACAATTAAAAACCTATTTATTGTAGAATATTTCAAATAGATATTCGGCTTTGGGGTGCAATTGAATTTTTTCAAAACTCAGTTAAAAAGCTGCTGTTGCTTTTTGGGGCACGGACCGAAAAAAAATTCCGAAAAGCCAGACCTGTCTGAACTTGTTAAGGGAGCCATAAATTTCAAGGGCAGGCTGATAAAATCAAAACATTCCAATATATTTGAAAATAATTTAAAAATCTTCGATTTATGGCTTCCAAATTGAATCTTGACAAACTAGACCTGCAGATAATCCACGAAATGATGGAAACGGCCGAAATCTCCTATGCCGAGCTGGGGAAGAAATTGTTTGTGAGCGGAGGCACCATCCATGTACGCATCAAGAAGTTGCAGGAACTGAATATCGTCAAAGGAACCCGCCTCAATGTGGACCTGAAGTTGCTGGGTTACGACATCACGGCTTTCGTAGGCATTTATCTTGAAAAAAGTTCCCTGTACGATGGGGTGGCCAAGGAGCTCGAAAACATTCCGGAAATCATACGCCTCAACTACATTACCGGCAGTTACAGCATGTTTCTGGAAATTGTTTGCAAAGACATCACCCAGTTGAGAAGGGTACTGCACGATGAACTGCAGAAAATCAAAGGCATCGAACGCACCGAAACCTTCATTTCTCTGGAGGAAGGCTTCTGCCGAAATGTTCAGGTAGCGCCCGCAACCTGATTCCCTGTATTCCACACTCGCTGTCAGCGCCCTTCGGAACGAACATCCGCAGCATCCCTGAGCCCGTTTCCCAGCAGGTTGAACGCCAGTACCAGCAGCATGATGGCCAGTCCGGGTACCAGGGCCTGAAACGGATGGTCGGTAATGATATAGTGATAGTTTTCCTTGATCATCAGGCCCCAGCTGGGCTGCGGCGGCTGAACACCAATGCCTAAAAAACTCAGTCCCGCTTCCACCATGATGGCTGAAGCGAAATTGCCCGCGGCAATCACCATCAGCGGCCCGAGGCAGTTGGGAAGAATGTGGCGGAATAGGATGCGTCCGCTGCCCAGTCCCATTGCCTTTGCAGCCTGCACATATTCCAACCCGCGGATGCCCATCACCTGCCCCCTGACCAGTCGGGCCACACTCACCCACATGGTGAGCCCCACTGCCACGAATATCTGCCAGAAACCCTTGCCCAGGGCCAGCGTGATGGCGAATACGAGCAACAATGTGGGTATGCTCCAGGTCACATTGATCAGCCAGAGAATCACCGCATCTGTCCGGCCTCCGAAATAGCCCGCCATAAGCCCCAGCAGAATACCCAGCGTGAGCGAGATGATGACCGCAATCAACCCCACCGCCAGGCTGATGCGCGTGCCGATGATCAGCCGGCTCAGCAGGTCCCTGCCGAACCGGTCGGTGCCCAGCCAGTATTTCTTTCGGATGATACAGTCCTGTTCAAAGTTCCCGGCCTTTCCGCCGGTAAGCTGCCCAAGTGCAAAGCGCTGCAATTCCTCCCCGCTCTCGTCTACATATTTTCTGATTTCCACACTGTCGCCCAGCACCCGGTAGCCGTTGATAGGAATGTATTGTGCATCGGCAGGTATACCGCTGAACCAATTTTTTAAACCGTTGCTTTCTTTCTGCGCACCGGCCAGGGGCACACGGAGAAACAATTGCGCATACCCGGGCGGTTTGCCCTGTATTTCCACCGTCTGCAGGTCGGCA
>JBIIDU010000001.1:0-54070 GCA_044238165.1 Ferruginibacter sp.
AAAGGGGAACAGGCATATCCGGAAGTTATTTTAGCTCTTGATTTACAAAATTACTGAAGCATCCGCCTGCAGCCAATAAAAAACCGGAGTGCTGAGCTCCGGCTTCTGTTTATTATTGTTGGTATACGTCCCGGCAATCAGACAATTTTATCGGAGCTGATGGTTTTTTTCGGCCTGTTGACCGCGTGATTGAACTCGGGCAGCATCTCCCCAATCAACCGGGGAATCATCTCATTCTGATGCGCCAGCGATAATTCATGAAGCTCGTTAAGCAGCCTGTAGAACTCGGGGTTGGTTTCCTCAGCTTTTTTGGCCCGAAGAATTTTCGGATGGTCGGTTTCAGCAAACGCTTCCGTATCCTTAAAGAGCTCCTCGTACATTTTTTCTCCCGGCCTTAACTGCGTCGCTCTGATTTCAATATCCTTACCGGGTATGAAGCCCGCGAGCTGTATCATCCTGGTTGCCAGGTCGATTATTTTTACGGGTTCGCCCATATCAAACAGTAGTATGTCGCCAGAACGGCCGATTTTTCCTGCCTCAAGCACCAGTTTGGCAGCCTCGGGAATGGTCATGAAGTAGCGGGTGATATCGGGGTGGGTGATCGTGACGGGCCCCCCTTCGGCAATCTGCTTCTTAAAGGTGGCTACCACCGAACCGGCCGATCCCAAAACATTGCCGAAGCGCGTTGTGATGAACTGGGTACTGGATTCAATCTGGTCGTTGAGTGACTGGATATAGATTTCGGAAATACGCTTGGTGGCACCCATGACATTCGTAGGGTTCACCGCCTTATCGGTGGAAACCAGTACGAATTTTTTGACCTTATAGGCAGCAGAAAGGTCTGCGATGGTTTTGGTTCCGAAAATATTGGTCAGCACCGCCTCGCTTGAGAAAAACTCCATCAGCGGCACATGCTTGTATGCCGCCACATGGAACACGATGTCGGGATGATAGGCGGCAAATACCTTCTTGACACGCTGATAATCACGAACGGAAGCTACTTCAACCCGCAGGCCTTTGGACATGCCTTTCTGCAACAACTCGTACTCGAGGTCGAAAAGACCCGACTCGGACTGATCGAGCATGATCAGCGTCTTGATGTTTTGCTTAATCAATTGCCGGCAGATTTCGCTGCCGATGGATCCGGCGGCACCGGTTACCAATACGGTCGCCTGGGGATAGTCATTTTCAGAACGGTCAACCGGAAGTACAATCTCATCGCGCTGCAGCAACTGCTCAATATTCATTTCCTTTACCTGGTTCTTCTGGAAAAGGCCACGGTTCCACTCGTTGGTGTGCGGCACCACATTGATTTTTACCTTATAAGGTGCGCAGGCATCGGAAAGAGCGATTTTCCGGTCAACCGACAACTTGTCGATGGCGATGTAAATCTGGGTGATGTTCTTTTCTTTGATAATACGGATGAGGTCCTCCCCTACGGCATTATAAATAGGCAGGCCCTCGATTTTCTTTCCAATCTTGTATATGCTGTCGTCGATGAATCCTACCAGCGAGGCGCTGACCTTGGGATCCTGTTCCAGCACTTTCTTAGTGATCTGCCCCATCATTCCCGCACCGAAAATCAGGGTCTTGTTGCTGGAATCTACCGGACCGGATATGGCACGGAAATAAACCTCCTTTACCACCAGGCGAAGAGCCGCCAGCAGGAAAATGACTACAAACATGTTCACCAGCAGCATCGGTAACGTCACACTGCCAATAAACACCTTGTTGACATCAGTGGTGAAAGCCACGGTCCAGATGGCAAATTGCAGAAACGCGAATTTGATGATCCGTATGATGTCTTTGAGCTCCGAGTAGCGGATGATGCCCTTATGGATGGCGAAAACGGACATGCTGATAAAACTTATGAGTATATTTACCAACAACCCGGGCATGAACTTGATCATATCGGGCAGGTCTACCGACAAATGGTGAATAATCAGGAAAGAGAGGGAAAATGCCAGGGAAACCAGCACCAAATCGATGCAGAAGATGATCCACCTGGGAGCAAAGTTTTTGAGGTAACGATTGGGCATCGGTTGCTATTGAATAGTTTATCGAGAATGCCTGTCCAGCTTCACACGGAGGATAAACGCTTAACGGAGGATACGGAAACTGACAAGTTGTTAACAAATTTAAGAGAAATTATCGGTTTCCTGCCGATTTCATTCAGCTAATTTCAAATAAAAAGCCGCCCGGCATAACCGGGCGGCTTTTTATTAAATTTTTTTTAATCCTTTATGTTAAAATAACTTTTTTATTTCATTTATAACCATTTGTATTTCTGAATCTTCAAGATTGCTTCCCGAAGGCAAACAAAGGCCATCATCAAAAAGGCGGGAAGCTACCTGCCCAGGTCCATAATAGGGATATTTACTGAATACGGGTTGCAGATGCATCGGTTTCCAAAGCGGCCGGCTTTCAATATTGAGGTTTTCCAGATGCAGCCGGATCAATTCCCTTGTAACGCCTCCCCGGGTTTTGGAAGGATCTACAAGAATGGTAGTGAGCCAGCGGTTGCTGAAACTGCCTTCCGGTTCTGGCAAAAAGGTAATACCAGGCATATTTCCCAGCTCAGAGAAATACCGTGCATGGTTTTTCCTACGCTGTTCCACCCGATCCTGCAAAACCTCCATCTGCCCCCTACCGATTGCCGCACACACATTGCTCATCCGATAGTTGTAACCGATATGTGAATGCTGATAATGGGGCGCATTGTCGCGGGCCTGTGTGGAAAGAAAACGTGCCTTTTGTATTTTTTCTGAATCGGCAGACAACAAAGCTCCACCTCCTGAGGTGGTGATAATCTTATTTCCATTGAACGAAAGCACACCAAAAGAACCAAAAGAACCACAGGGCTTCCCATGATAGCTGGATCCCAGGGCTTCCGCGGCATCTTCTATCACCGGTATTCCATATTCATCGGCTATGGCCATGATTTCATTCATCCGTGCCGGCATACCGTAAAGATGGACAGGGATGATGGCCTTGGGCATTTTCCCCTTGTCTCTCCGGTCGAGAATTGCAGCACGCAGCGAATCGGGGCACATGTTCCATGTTTGGAATTCAGAGTCCACAAACACAGGTGTTGCGCCCTGATAAACGATGGGATTGGCAGAAGCCGAAAAGGTGAAACTCTGACAAATGACCTCGTCACCCGGACCTACGTCAAGCAGTATAAGGGCGAGATGCAGGGCGGCGGTTCCGCTGCTCAGCGCGGCCGCCGCAGCTATACCATTGAAGGCCATCAGATCTTTCTCAAAACCATCCACATGAGGACCCAGCGGGGCGATCCAGTTGGTATCGAAAGCTTCTTGAACGTACTTGATTTCATTACCTCCCATGTGCGGGGAAGAGAGCCAGATTTTTTTATTCATGAAACAGCGTATTAGACAATGAAAACAATGTGTCAGGTTAGGAGGAAACCCGGCGAAAGTTATTGCTCAATAATGCCTGCCCCCTCCTCAGGAGGGCATCAGGTAATTTTTTAGATAACCCAGATATTCGTGCAATACCAAGTCAGACAATTCAAGATTTTCCAGCTTGGGCATCCACTTGAACAAGGACTCTCTCCCGCCCTGCGGCACCCGAAAGTTGGTTGGCGCCGGAATCGGCCTGAATCCGTATGAGGAAAAAAAACGAACAGCCCGTGGCATGTGCAATGCGTCGGTTACCAGAATCAGGTTGATATCGGTTCCCAGTAGTTTCGCCAGGTCACGGGCTTCCTCCAACGTAGTTGCCGGTGTTTTTAGTGCCGTAGTATTGACAGAATCGGAGCCCAACTGCAAAGCGGCAAGCCGGGTGGTTTCCGCCTGCGACGAAACCCCTACCATCAGTCCGTTTCCGGAACACATAAGCAGACTTCCCGGAATCATTTTCTGGATCCGGATGCCCTCGGTCAGCCGGCCCAGCGAAGCGAGTGCAAGTTTTCCGGTGGCCGGAAGCCTCGTATCGGCATTGTATCCGGCCCCCAATACATGAATGACGGTGCGGGAACGGGATGGCCTGAACGAATCGATTTGAAAAGGAATATTGCCAACCTCGATGCCCCTGGCAAGATAGCGGGGGAAAAAAGAAGTGGAAAAAAGAAAGAATAAAAGGGCGAACAGGGAAAATGACGCTGTTCGTAGCTTTCTCTTCCCGCGATAGCTGCCCCAGACTCCGACCAATGCCAACAGGAGCAGCAGGCTCAATACCGATACCTGCTGCTTGATTGAGAATAATAGATACTCCATCTGATGGCTTCTCCGGATGTTCAGGCTTCCTCTCTTGTCAGCAGATCCGATTCCTTCATCATCACCGGAACCGCGTCGACATCCCGCAAAAAGATAGTGCCGGGTTCAAATTGATACATGTTATAACTGTAGTCAAAGTTCGGATCACCGGCCAGCAGCCGGATTGTATCGGAAGCAAAGTTGGCGCCTCCGGCTGCAAAGCATTGGGTGAAAGCCACATGGCGTACATTGATTTCCGTTATATACGGTTTGCCGTCGGCATCCTCCTTGAAATCGGCAGTGAAGAACCCGTGTTTTCTGGCTCCGCTCTGACTGAACAAATGGTCCATTGCCCGAACGGCGACCTCCACCAACGCGGGCTCATTCAGCAGGCGCCCGAAAGAGGTGTTTCCGGTTATGCCCGACGGTGCCACTTTCGACATGATATAATTGACCCGCTCACCACAGGCGGTCCGCAACAAATGGCCCTCATGATAAAGCATCTTACAGGCCAGATTCCTTCCCGGAAGAAACTTGCTCGCAAGAAAATGGCTGACCCCGGGATTGATCTGTATCCAGTTACGCAGCGATTGCTCGTCATGCACTTTCAGCGAGCCCAGCCCGCTTGTACCCGAACTGCTTCTCACCCAGAACGGAGCATCAAGCATGTTGAAAACAGCGTCAAAGCCTGATTGCCGGGCCTCAAAAGATACCGAGGGGGGCACGACTCCCAGCGGCTCGAGCAGGGCGGTCATTTTTCCCTTATCCACCAGCAATTCGGCGATGGAGGGATCAGGTAACAACACTTTGCAGGGAAGCTCATGCGTCTCTTGTCTCCTGCTCCAGACCATCACTTCCAGTTCAGGCAGGATCACCGCCATATCAATCTGATTTTCCCGGACAATCTTTTCAAGTACCGGCCAGTAATCGGTATCCGTTGCGCGGGGAACCACATAGCTCTTGGAAAACAACGATGGCTGATACAATCCTATGGACAGGGGATTGATGTCGGTTGCAATTAGTTCGGCATCTGAAAAAGTACTGTATCGTTTGAGTGCGATGGCGAAACTGCGGGGGGTGGGTCCGCCAACGCCGGTAATCAAAATTTTCATTGTCTATGATTTTTTAAAACAGTATACCTCCGACTGCCGTTCACAGGTACTTTTCCAGCATCGGCTTCAGTCCTTTTTTTGCGGGAAGTTGCCACAACAATTTGCACCAGTCGTGGTTACCCTCAATCAGCTCGGGACCCTGCTGCGTGATAGCCACATCCCAGCCGATAGAGCGGTTTCCGGTATCGGTGACCGCCGCCTGTCGGATCATGGCAAGGGTTTCTGGCCAGAAAGGAATCTGGAAGCCCTCCAGCACTACACCCGTTACCGGATGCGCAGCCACGTCAGGCAGCGTGATATCGCTGTAAACACCGGGGCCGTTCACCTTGCCGGTTTCCGGATCCACTGAAGCGGCAATATTTCCCGCGGCCAGGTTGTCCACAACAGAATTCACAGTGATGCGCAACCGGACGCCGAGTATTTCCGGTTGATCCTGGCGGTTCAGTTGGGTAACTACCCTTACCGTGTTGAGGCCCGAAGGAGAAAGGCGGTTCAAGGCTTCATGCTGCCGGATGAACTCCTCCACATAATCGTTGCCCGACGCTTCCAGCCGGCTCAGGAGGGCATCCCGATCGAGTCCATCCGTTTCAACAACCTCTATCCCTCTTCCGCACTGGCCGTCGGAGGACTTCAGCACCAGTTTCCCGGAAGGCGTTTGCAATAACCGGTCGGCCTTCTCCGGATGCTGCTTGAGCTCGGAGAGGGACGCATATCCATGATGGACGAATGAATGGTAAACCTGCAGGAACAGAACTTTGTCCGACAGCTTCTTTCGCACACCGTGTGGATTCATCTTCAGTTGGTATTCATACATGAAGCCCGTTCCTGCATAAGTGAGCCGTTCTGCATGACCAATTTCGAAGAAGCGGAACTGGAAATATTCGAGCAAGGAAATATTGTAACGGATCGAGCTCCGGAACATGTCGAAATAGATGTACGCAGCCGACCATCCGGTTCGTGCACGAACATGACCGACAAACTTGCTTAGTTTTTTCCGGTCAAGCTCCCGGAGGTAATAGCCGATGTATGCGATTCGTTTCAGCATCAGTTGTTTCCATTGAAGGGTTCCATGGGCCGGCTATCACTTTGATTGACTCCTTCCCGGCGAATTACTTTTTGCAAAGTAAGCAGCAGGATGCGCATATCCAGCCAGAATGAACAATGTTCCACATAGTGGACATCGAAAGCAAACTTCTCTGTCCAGGAAATACTGTTCCTTCCATTCACCTGTGCCCAGCCGGTAATTCCGGGGCGCACATTGTGCCGCAGCACCTGCTTCCCTGAATAAAGCGGAATATATTTGAACAGAAGCGGCCGTGGCCCTACCAGGCTCATGTCGCCTATAAGCACATTGAACAACTGAGGCAGTTCGTCAAGCGAAGTTTTTCGAATCAGATTGCCCAAAGGTGTCAGCCGCTCGATGTCGGGCTTCAGATTGCCCGAAGCGTCTCTCCGTTCGTTCATAGACCGGAATTTGATGATGTGAAAGGGTCGCTGGTTTTTCCCGGGACGACGTTGCAAAAAAAACGGTTTGCCGCTGTTTTGAAAAAACAAGAGCAAGGTAGCCAGTATCAGCACAGGCGACAGGACGGCAATCAGAAGCAAGCTCACCAGCCTGTCGGCAAAACTTTTAATCAGCGGATACACGTGAAGCACTGTTTGTGGAGCCCAGAAAAAAATCAACCAGGCGTCCGTAAACCACCCGGGAGTCGCCCTGTGAGCGCGTCAAACGGAGGGCATTGTCGCGGTATCGTTGCTGCAACCCCTTATCGAGGTAAAGCCTTTCAATGTTTTCAGCAAGCTGAATCCCGTTGCCGGGTTCGTTGAAGAAGCCGACTTGGTTATCGAGGATGATGTCCTTCATTTCACTTTCCAACGAGTTGAATATGGGCAAGCCGCAGGCCAGCAAGTCAAACAACTTGTAGGTAACCGACTGGCTGGCTCCCTTGATGTGCTGGGTAAGCCCCGCATCGGAAAGATAATACTGCCGCATCAGTTCCTGCTTGCTCAGCCGCCCCAGGTAAACCAGATTACCGTGCGCCTGTTCATATTCCTTTATCGATTCTGCCTGCGGACCGGCCCCGGCAATCAAGAACCGGATTGCCTGACCGTACTTTCTTTCCAGCCATCCGGCGGCCTGCAATATGGCAGGAATGTCGTAAGAGCTGGCTAGGCTGCCGGCGTAAATGACACAAAAAGGGCTTTCATCTTTTAATCCCGATTGAGCAGCTTCTTTCAACTGCCGCTGCATTCCTTCAAAATCAACTGCCGGATAAAAGCAGTCGGCAGGGTACAATTCGGAATTGTATTTCCGGGCCCAGTCGATATATTGGCGGGAAATAGCCGTTACCCCATCAACAGTTTTGAACAAGGTCCGCACCTTTCGCTCCATGGGAAACAGCAACGCGTTCTGAACGAAAGCGGGTAATGAACGCAACGGCTTTCGGAAAATATCCGGCCAGGGGTCGATGATATCGATGAAAACCGGAATCTTTTGCGACCGGGCCCAGATTGCCGTACTGAAGGCCAGCGAGATGGGCGGGAATGCCACCAGTATTCGGTCCGGCTTTTCGTATTCGGGGAAAGCGGATACCGCATCCCGGGCAAACTGCCAGTGGGCGCTCATGCGTCTTACCGAAATATTTTTCCGGTATGCCGCTGACTTTATATAAACCATGGTAAAGCCCTCTTCTACGGAAATCACCGTGGTTTCGGAATAGCGTTGGTTCTTGGTATTGTGCTTGAATGTGCTGGCGAAAAAAGTAACGGTATGACCCCGGCGCAGCAATTCACGGGCAATACACTGGAACCGGGTGTCGGTCACCTTGTCTACAGGAGTTTGTTCGAATATGGATACCAGCCAGTAGTGCATTCCGGAGGATTGAATCTTATGAACGCCGCGACATCGCTTCATGGATCTCCTCGAAGGTGGTCTGCAACGATTTTGTGATGGTCCAGGCGGGATAATGCGCCTTCATTTTACGCAAGTCGCTGTAGTAGCAGATATGATCGCCGATACGGTTTGTTTCGTTGTAGGAGTACTTCATCTTATTCCCGCTGATGTTTTCGGAAATGGCAAAGGCCTCCAGAATGGAACAGGTATTCTCTTTTCCGCCTCCCAGGTTGTACACCTCCGCAATACGGGGAGCGGCAATGAACTCTTCTATGAAACGGGCCACATCAAAGGAATGGATGTTGTCACGCACCTGCTTGCCTTTGTATCCGAAAATGGTATAGGGGCGCTCCTCGATATTGCACTTCACCAGGTAACTCAGGAAACCGTGCAACTCAACCCCGCTGTGGTTGGGACCGGTAAGGCACCCCCCGCGCAAGACACAGGAAGGCATGTTGAAGTAACGGCCGTATTCCTGCACGGATATGTCGGCCGATACCTTGGATGCGCCGAAGAGGGAGTGCTTGCATTGGTCAATGCGGAAATCTTCGGCAATTCCGTGCTCATAGCGTTTATCGGCATAATCCCAACGTGTTTCCAGCTCCACCATCTCAATCTCATTGGGAGCATCGCCATATACTTTGTTGGTGGACATATGCACAAAAGGTACTTCGGTGCTGTAGCGACGGGTGGCCTCGAGAAGATTGAAGGTTCCAACCGCATTGGTATCAAAATCATCAAACGGAATAGAAGCAGCCCTGTCGTGGCTCGGCTGTGCCGCTGTATGCACAATCGCATCCGGACGGACTGCCGCTATCAGTTCGATGATGCCCTGACGGTTCCGGATGTCGATTTCATGATGCTGATATCCCCGGATGGATTCCTCCAGCCGGTGTTGGTTCCAGCGGGTATCGCCACTGGGACCGAAGAAGATGGCCCGTTGATTGTTGTCGAGTCCGTGCACCTCCCAGCCCAACTGGCCGAAATGTACACATACTTCAGAACCGATCAGACCGGATGAACCGGTCACCAGAATTTTTTTCACTGCTTTCAGTTTGATATGTGTTATTGAAAAATTTTGATGAAGTCGCGTGCAAAGTCCTTTACACGGCCCTCGTAAGGCGGGTAATTACAAACCGGATGCCGCAGGTGGCTTTCACGCAGCAAATCCGCCAGCTCCCCATAATTGTGGGGATCGAAAAAGCTGGCCGTGTCTCCGACCTGCTCGATATTCACATCCAGGTTGGAGGCGATGACCGGAACCTGCAGCGACTTGGCATCCTCGATCACTGTGCTCCAGCCTTCAAACAGACTGGGTTGAACAACTGCAATCGAATGCTTCATCAGGCCCAGCTGGTCTTGCCGGGGTATCACACCCAGAAAGCTGACCCGGTCGGTGATGCCAAACTCGGTTACCATCTCACGGATCCTCTTGATATAGGCCTCATTTCCCTTGAATTCCATCTTGCCGGTAAAAACCACATGGGCCTCCGAACCGGAAGCCTTCAGGATCTTCAACGCTTCCAGCACGGCAAAATGGTTTTTGTGGTTGGTGAACTGGTTCGATACGATGAAATACCCGGCCGGAATCTTATAGCGTTCACGGAGTGTTTCCAATGAAGGAAATTCAAAATTGTCGATGATGGAAACGAAGCGCAGCTTGTGGATCCGGAGCGAGGGCTTGATTTGATAAAACCTCCGGAAATGATTTTCAACATCATGGCTCGAAACAGCCAGATCGGTGGCGTTTTTGAGAAACAGGCGGATACGCTGCTCACGCAGAAAAGTACGCTTGGCCCCGAAGAAATGCGGATAGAACTTGTGCTGCAGATCGGGTATCCACCCAACCACTTTCACTCCCGGATAGTTGTCGTGGATAGGTCGGTCGTTCGATGGATAAACGCCGTCGAGCCGGAAGTGCCGGATTGCCTCATCGACAAACACATTCTTCCGCGTCAGCCAGGTTTTGACGAATCCGCCGTAAACGCCCGGAAAATTCCATTCCACGAGCGTCAGCCGCGGGTATTTCATCTGGGGCAGAAACTCCTTCAGGTCGGGATTATACAACAGCACTATGTCGGGCTGTTCGGATTCATCAAGAAAATTGAGCGTATTGACCAGATTGATGATATAGATGATTCCCCCCATCCAGCCCTTCCGGAAGTTGAACAGGATACCTATTTTCTTTCTTTTGTGTTCTGACATTTTTCTTTGTTGATTCAGGTAAGTTTTAAAGGTTCAGCACGTGCGGCCCGTTGACTGGCTCAGGTGGTGACTTTCATCACATAGGTACGGAGAAACTCCCCGCTTCCCATGAACCGTACGTCGGGCCAGCGGGTAACCAGTGCCTTCAGCAGTTTTTTCAGCTCGGCCAGTCCCTCCTGCCGGTTGCGCTCGCTGATTCCGCCGGCAAAATTAACACGATGTGTGCTGATTATGGCAGCCTTGCCCCACTGAAAGGCAGATGCAACCTGCTGGAGGGTGGATGCAACCGAACGGTAGCCCTCGTCATTCGGCTCAAATGCGCAATTCCTTATATAATAATTCAACCGGCCGGGAACGTAACGCTGGCGGAAGGTGTAACGTTGTTGCCGGATCTGTCCGGTTTCATCCGGGTAGGGATTGCTGTGCCCTACGTTCAGAAAGGGAATGCCGGCTGTGAAAACCGCCGATTCAAAATCGGGTGGGAACAGCGAGTTGGTAGGCATGAAGCTGGCAGGCAAATACCCGAACAGTTCGCGGAACATCCGGACGCCGTCGGCAATGGATGCTAACAGCAGCGGACGTACCGTTGGATTGTCGAAATAGAAGGCAGGCCGGAATTCCTGCGCAACATCCGGAATGCCCGGAATATCGCTTACCGAAACAAAGCCCTTGTCAAACGCCTGCAGGAGCAAACGGTTTCCTTGTTGTAAAAGACTCATCCACAACGGGAAGCTGATATGCTCCCTTCCGTGATATTCCGGCTGGAACAATCCCGACGACATGCCTTCGCGCCAAAGGGCCATGACCCGGCCGCTGTCGAGGCCATACTTTTCCATCGTTACGGGAAAAGGTTCACAGTAATAAGCAGAAAATTTTTCCTTGCCGATACGGTCAAAATCTGGATTTGCCACATTCACAAAAGGAGAAAATACAGCCGCCCGGCCCGTATGGTCCTTCACCGACTGCAACACATCGAACAATGCGCCGAGGTCGGCCTCGTTTTCCAGGGTGTCGAAGCGATGGTAACGGGACGGGGATACGGGTACGCCTGCCGCCAGCAATTCCTGATGTACCTGCTCCGAAGGCATACGGATGCTGCCGTGGTCGTCCGATTCAATGATGACAACCTTGTGCGGTATCCGGGGACCCGGCATATTCTTTACAGCCAGTATCAGTTTGTATTTCAATGAAGCGATCAAACCCGATAACAGTTAAAAAGGTACACCTTCAAAACGGAGCAGGTCTTTCAGCCCCTCTCCAATGTCAACCTGTGGCTTCCATCCGGTGAGCCGCTCCAGCAGTCCGATATCGGCCACCTGCGTCTGTTTGTCGACCTTGCGGATCCGTGCGGTATCGGTCTCAATGGTGAAACGGCGGCCGGTGATGCCTTCAATTTTCTCAATCATTTCGCGCACCGTAAACCCGTGGCCGTGCGCCACATTCACAATCTGGATGCCCCCGTTGGCGCAATCGGCCAGCCGGATCAGGGCCTGGGCACAATCGGACGTATGGATGTAATCGCGGGTAGTGGTGATGTTTCCAAGCCGAAGCCGGTCTCCCTCCGAAATTTGCCGGATGACCTCCGGAATGATGTGCATGTTGGTTTCACGGGGACCATAATTGTTGAACAGCCTGCATACGACCAGCGGGGTCTTGTGAACCTGGTGGTGGTATTGGCAAAGTTCCTCACCGAACCACTTGCTCCAGCCATAAATGTCAACCGGAGCCACTTCATCCTGCTCGGAGAGTGCCCCGGCACTGTCTGCATAAACCGCACCTGAAGAGGCAAACAAAATTTTTTCCACTCCCGTAGCTGCTGCCGCATTGAGTATCGAGGAAGTTCCCTCCACATTGACGCGCAGCGTACGTTCCGGATTGTCATTGCATTCGGGTATGTAGTGGATGGCGGCCAGATGATATACCACCTTGGGCCGCACCTGCTCAAAAACTGCTTTGACCGCCGCCGCATCCGTGATGTCGGTCTGGTACAACGGCACATCAAGTATGTCGTCGATCGCCGGAGCGATGCGATTCTTGTTGTCAATGATGGCTACCTGTTCGCCCTTACTTTTCAACTGACGAACCAGCTCGTTGCCGATGAATCCCAACCCGCCTGTAACTAAAATCATAACGCTTGTTTTTTATGGAGAAATTGAAAGAGAATGTGTCAGTGTATGGAAATAGCGGTCGCCAATCTGTCGGGCGTCAAACTCCCGGATTTTCTGCCGGCCGTTGTCGGCGAATTTTTTCCGAAGCGCCGGATCCCGCATGAGCAGGGCCAGTTTTTCCTGAAACTGCGGATAGTCGAACAACGGAACCAGATAGCCGGTCTTGTCCGGCACAATCATTTCGGCGGGTCCGGCCACACAATCGAATGCCACCACGGGAAGCCCGGCCGACATCGCCTCGCCGATCACATTGGGGAACCCCTCGGAGCTCGAGGTGAATGCAAATATTTCACTGCTCAGGTAAAACGCATCTACCTTGGACTGTTTGCCCGCAAGCCAGACGATGTCTTCCGCATGCCTGTCCTTCACCAGCTGTTGCAGGCGCGACATATGTTGCTGCTTCAGGTGATCATATCCAACAATAACCAATTGCCAGCCGGGCTCGCGGATATCGACAAACATTTCGATGAGCTTGTCCTGATGCTTGGTGTCGATCAGGCGGCCGACCATCAGCACCACTTTTTTCCGAGCAGGGGCGACTGTCGTATCCGCGGCAATTGAGCGGATGGGATTGCCGATTACCTCGATACGTCGGTTGAGACCCATGGCCGAATAGATGTCCCGGGCCTTTGCCGTCTGCGCAATGATTCCCCGGGCCCGGGGGTAAAGCCATTTGCGAAGCCGCTGCTGGATTTTTCCCAATGGTTTGTCGGGCTGGCTTCGGTCGGACACAAATACAGGAATACCGGTGCCCAACAGGGAGAGCAATACGAAATTGTTCCACACTTCGCCGAAACTCAGCACCACCTGGGGGGCAATGTTCCGGATGGTCTTTCGCAGAAAAAAAATCGTGCGTAGGGTAGACAAGAACCGCCGTTCGGCCCGGAAGGGAAACGAAGGACGAATGAGGTTAATCCGCTGGTCGAGCGGATAGAAAACATCGCGCTTGATGCCATAAAGCACCAGGTCGACCCGTGTACCGGACTGCATGGCGAAATGGTTGGCCAATTCGGCCATGACCCGTTCCATGCCGCCTGCCTGCAGCGAATGGATCACCAGGCAAATACGAACAGCCTGTCGGCCGTTATCCGATGTGTGCTGCTCAGAGTGGGTCAAAACAAGAAGGCATTTGTTTCAACAGATAGCCGGTGAATTTGACCGATCCGGAAAGATTGAGGTGGTTGCGGCTCAACCAGTCTTTGGCAGGATCCAGCAGGCTGTCGCAAAGCTGCCGGTTGTTGCCGTTCAACACCCAAATTGGTTTTTGCGAAATGGCCGTGTCGCGGATAACCTGATGAGGCCGTAAATCCTGCGCCTCTTTCCAGCAGGGCATCTCAACAAGCGCTACGGGTATGTTGCGACGTTGACACAATGCGATCATTTCCCGAAGATAATGATAGCCCGGGCCCCTGTAGCTTCCGTATCCGGAATCGGAAACAACTCCCTCGCGAAACGAAGTGGGGTCGGGAATCGTACGGCTTGTCTGATACTGGCCACGTGCGATCCGCGTTGATCGGTGGTCGGACGAAAATAGTTTTTTGATGTTTTCGGTAAACAACCACCGAAAGGTGAAAAGAGGCAGGGCGGAAATATCCGTTATGCCATCAGATATCCGATAATAATGCCCTACAGTAGGATTCACCTCTTCGGTAGGCACATAACGCATGTGGGCGCTGCTCAGGCAGATGAATACCCTGTCGGGATTCCGGTTCTTTTCGAGATAGGTTTGCAGCTGGATAAAGTTGGTTTTGAGCGTAGCGCCCCCCACCGAAAAATTATAGGCGGATCCTCGTGACGTCTCCAGCATGGAAGTGTTGATTCCGTCCATTGCGGTACTGTTGCCCAGCACCAGGCAGTTGATCGACTGGTTGGTGAAGGAATGTGCTTCCTTCACTTTCAGGAATTCGAGGTCGTATTTACCAAGCCAACCCATAAAGACCAGGTTAAGCAAGGCAAATCCGGCAATCAGAAGACCCGTAAAAATTAAAAACCGTTTCAATCAGAACTGGAAATAGATGAAGCTTTGCTCGGAAAACTGTCCGAAGAGCGTGATGAGTATCAGCAAAAAAAGCGATAAGACGAATTGAACAGCCACACGTGGTGTGTACAGCTTGTTTTTCACATACAGCCGATAGAGGCTTAACAGAAAAAAGACCGGAAAGACAAGCGCGTAACCCAACAACTCGGCGCTTTCAAAATGGAATCGCTTCCCCGTATGATTGGTGACAATACCCTTGATGAAACTGAATGCCGCCGGCAAAGACTCTGCCCGGAAAAAGATCCACGCAAGTGTCACCAGAGAAAAAGTGACCGCTATGTGAAAAAAGTCCGAAAAGGCCGGCAACCGCTTTCCGGCATGCACCAGGTCCTGGTTGAACTTCCGGTTTGAAGCGAAAACAAAGGATGGGATGAACAGCAGCGCATGGATGCCGCCCCAGGCAATGAACGTCCAGTTGGCCCCATGCCAGAATCCACTCACCAGAAATATGATGAATACGTTGCGGATGCTTAACAAGCGGGTTCCTTTGGAGCCACCCAAAGGAATGTAGACATAATCGCGGAACCAGGAGGAAAGGGATATGTGCCAGCGTCGCCAGAATTCGGCGATGTTGCGGGACAAATACGGGAAGTCGAAGTTTTTCAGCAGATCGATTCCCAGTATCCTGGAAGACCCGATGGCGATGTCGGAGTAGCCGCTGAAATCGCAGTAAATCTGAAAAGAGAATGCGAGGGCTGCCAGAACAAGCGAATACGCGTCATAGGAAGAGGCGTCCGCATATACCCGGTTGACCATCTGGGCCATGTTGTCGGCAATCACCACTTTCTTGAAGAAGCCCCAGATCATCAGCTCGAGCCCGCTGATGGCATGGGTGGCATTGAAAACCCTTGGAACTTTCAACTGCGGCAGCAGATGCGTGGCCCGCTCGATGGGGCCGGCCACCAGCAGGGGAAAATAGCTCACAAACAGGGAGTAATCGACAAAGTTGCGCTCTGCACGGATTTTCCCTTTGTAGATGTCGATCACATACGACAACCCATGGAAGGTGTAAAAGGAGATGCCCACCGGAAGTATGACTTCCAGCGTAGGGAAATGTGCCTGGAAGCCCCAGGCACCCAGCAGCCCGGCAAAGGATCCTACGAAGAAATTATAGTATTTGAAAACTCCCAGAAATCCGAGATTGATGACCACGCTCAGCCAGAACCAAAAGCGTCTTTTTGCAGGATTACCTACTCGCTCCATCTGCAACCCGGTAAAATAGTCGAGCAGGGTTGAGAACACCAGCAAAAACAGGAAGCGCCAGTCCCAACAGGCATAAAAATAATAACTGACAGCAAGCAGGAAGAGGTTCTGCAAGCGCAGGTGGCGGTTGTTAAGCAGCCAATAGACCACAAACACAATCGGAAAAAAAACAAGAAACTGTAACGAATTGAAAAGCATGTCGGAAAATAATAAGAAACTACCGGGCAACGCAATCAACCATCCACTCCTGCGGTTTGAACGGCCCCGGGTGCCATTTCAAATCACTGTCCCAGTAGCCCGTGCAGGCATCATAGGCCCCGGTGGCGAAACCATAACTTATTTCAATAAGCAGGGGCTCTCCGCCGGAAAAAACATAATCGTAGGCCACACACTGCAAATTCAACTGGCGGGCCAGTTGCAGGGATTGGGCAATCAGCTTTGGATCGAAGAGGCGCTCGTCATAGAGGATGTTGCCGCTTCCCGAAGCTCGGAAATCTTTTTCCCGGATCATGCGCTTGATGGCGAAGGCCTTGTTGTCGATCACAATGATCCGGATATCGGAATCATTGTTTGGAATGAAATCCTGAAAATATACATAGCCCTTCTCCCTTCCGGTCATCCGGGCGAATTCGGGCTTATGAAAAATGCGGATGAATCCCTTGATCACTTCATAAAAACCAACATACCCCTTCCGGAACTTTCGGAACCTTTCTTCGAGACTGGCCCAGCTGTCGTATTGCGAGAAGCCGCGGCCAAATGCCTGCCGGATCAGACGGTCAGCCGCCGATCTTGAATGAATCAGCCGCACATTTGCCGAACCGGCTCCTTTGCTGAGTTTGAATACTTTGGGAAAGGTGGTGTTTGCCGACCAGGCGAGTGCTTCCTTTTTGGTATAAAAAATATACGTTGGAATGGAGGGAACACCCAGCGCCGACAACAGGTATTTCTGCCCGATCTTGTCATCAAAATGCCAGCAGGTATGGAAATCTGGAAATACCCGTAGCCCTTTTTGCTGAAGCGAGTACATCAGTTGTTTGGCAAACAAGACCGATTTCGGATTTGCATGGTGGAAATGCCACATCAGTGCCGTGCAGCCTTCCAGCTGCTCCAGAATATCATTCCGGTAGCAGTCCACTACCCGGCACGGGATTCCGGTTCGCTCACAATAAGCCAGCCAGCGTTCGCTGAATGTGCCGGGGCTATGATGTATGGCTATGCGCATGGTTTATCGATGTATTGCTGCATCCAGATCTCGAGGCTGGTGACCACCCAGAGGGCGTCAAGTTCGGCATGACCGATGCGGTCGATGCCTTCAAGCCAACCCCTGACCTGTGTACCGTTCAGGATGCCCCGTCGCTCGATGCCCGGGAGCACACCCTCGCGCAGATAGGCGTTGAAATCGGGCTGGGTCATGAAGTCGCGGAGCGGTATGCCGAAACCCATCTTGTCGCGAAAAGCGAAGTCATTTCCGAATACCGATGCGCACAGGCGCTTCAGGATGTATTTCTCGGTGTTGCTGCTTTCCGGTGCCCGGCGGCGGATCAGGTACTCTTCGGGAATCTGGAAGGAATGGCGCACCACCTCGTTATCGAGAAAAGGGACGCGGTTTTCTATGGAATGCGCCATCGACATCTTGTCCTGACGCGTAAGCAGGTCGGGCAGGTAGGTAAGCATGTCGTATTTCACCTGCCGGTCGAATGGTGAGCCGGACAGTTTGCTGAAAATGTCTTTGCGCGACTGTGCAGCCCTTTCATAACTGAAGCCGTTCTTCATGGAGGCGGCCAGTGCTCCGGATATAAAGGCGGCATTGATGTTGGCACGCTGGAACGGGTCGGCCGATTTTTTCAGATAGGCGAACACGTTGGGGAAGGAACGCAACAGTCCCGAATAAAATCGCTTGCCGGAATACGGATATTTCACATCATAAAACCGGCTGTAACCACCAAAGACCTCGTCGGCTCCTTCACCGCTCAGCAAAACGGTCACATGCTCCCGTGCGCGCTGGGCCAGCAGAAAAATGCCAACGGTGTTGGGGTGGTTTACCGGTTGCTCGAAATGCCAGGTGGCCGTCTGGAATTGGGTGCGGTAATAATCCGCATCCAGGGGAAACTGGTGCGACACGATTCCCAGCTTTTCAACAACCTGGTCTATGTATCGCTTCTCGCTCATCCGTGTATTCTCGAAAACGATGGACACGCTCTCCAGCAGGTCATCCTGCTTCATTTCACGCGCCAGCCAGGTGACCAGCGATGAATCTATACCTCCGGAAAGCTGGCACCCCAGCTTGACATCACTCATCAGCTGGGAACGGACGCTGTCCCTCAATACCTCCTTCAGGTGGTCGATGGCTGTGCCGAACGCAGGGCGGTCCGAAAGTACCCGGCGGTATTCGTTCACATCAAAGTACTGATGCTTCGACACCTGTCCGTCAACGGTCCAAACCCAGAACTGTCCGGGACCGATGCGCTCCACATCGCGAATCAGTGTGGTCCGAAGCGTGTTTCGGTATATCAGGTACTCGTCGAGCGCTTCCTCATTCAACCGGGCACGGAATCCGGGAAGCGATAAAAAACTTTTTATTTCGGAAGAAAAGGCAAAAAGACCGGGCTGCCGGAAAACATACATGGGCTTGATACCGAAGCGGTCTCTGGTCAGGAACATTTTGCCCAACCGCAGATCCACCACCACGATGGCGAACATGCCGTTGAGTTTTTTGACCATCTCTTCGAAACCGTATTTGAGATACAGGTAAAGCACCACCTCCGTATCGGTCGTGCTTCTGAACCTGACACCATCGGCTTCCAGTCCGGGCTTCAGTTCGAATGCATTATATATTTCACCGTTGAGGGTGAGAATCACCTGACGGTCGGGTGAATACATCGGCTGGTGGCCGTTTTCAGACAGGTCCAGAATACTCAGGCGGTTAAAGCCGAGCATTCCGGTGAAACGGCCTTCAACAACCCGGTCCTCATGAACAGCAAATTCTGCAGAGGTTCGCTCCGCCAGGTCAAATGCCACCATTCCAGAGTCATCGGGGCCCCGGTGCCGCTGCACAGCCAGCATCTGGCGCAGCGTGCCGGTTTGTTTGACCGATTGTCCGTCCGTATGGATATATCCGGTTATTCCGCACATAGGTTATTCTTGTTTCGTTGGGCTAAGCAAGTCGAACAGCACTTCCCTGTGCGATTCACAGCGCATCAGGTTAAGCAGCAGCAGGCGCTTCCTCCCTTTCATCAGGCGCGGGAAGAATCCCCGTGCCCGGAGTGAAGCAACCTTGGTGCCGAAATTCGGCTCCAGAAACGATTCGTACATCTTCTTTTTTGAACGGCAATAGGCCATGAAAGCGTCCTGAAGCCGGGCATCATCAGAAATGATCTGGCTCAGCCTTTCCAACCGCTGGCTGAATTTCAATTTCTCTTCATCGTTCAGATGGAAAACTCCGGGCAAAGTGTTTCCCTGCTTCATGGGAACAATCTCAAACCGGATTTTTTCGTCCAGCAACAGGCGCACCACAAAACCCTCATTCCAGTCCTTGAAATGTTTTCCCGGCCAGTCGTAAATGAAATTACCCAGGCTGTAAAAGATGGGCTTCTCCCGGTACATCTCATATCCGCTGAAGCAGTGGGTGTGGTTCGATACGACGGCATCGGCACCGAGATCGATAAAAAAGCGATAAAGCTCCTTCATACGGGGCGAGGGCAATTCATAAAACTCATGCCCGCCGTGCAGAAAAAGGATAACAAAATCGTGCCCGGCCCTTGCCTGCATGATGTCGCGGTAATTGTTGATGGGGTGCAGGCCATTTGCCGCCATCACACCGTCAGGAGCCTGCAGGAACTCGTTTTCGGCAAAGTTGAGTATGGCAATCCTTTTACCTCGTATGGTGACCGAATAGGGTTTGCGGCGCTCGGCATCACTTTCGCCGATGCCGATGGTGGCAATTCCGGCATTCCGACAAAGCTCCAGGGTTTGTTTTGCCCCCGGAGTTCCGCAATCCATGATGTGGTTGTTGGCCATGCCTACCAATCCGACCCCTGCGTAGCGCAGTATTTCAACCGTATGGGGCGCGGCAAACTGGTGAGGCCCCGTTTTGGGTACCCTTACCGTGGTGGTTGTCAGCGGGCATTCCAGATCCATGATGTTGAGGTCGTTACCCTGGAACACATCAATGAAATCGTTGAAGATGGCAGCATGATCGCCGCGGGCGGACAAGCCTTCCACCCGGTTGTGCGGACAGAAGTCGCCGGTGAACAATAAGGAAACGGGTTGGGTCATAGATAATCGGTCAGTTGGTCGGAGGAAATGAACTGTGCATCGGGCCACTGAACGGATATGGCGCTTAGCAGGCGCTTCAGGTCACGGAGCCCCCGGTCGCGGTTGGCAGCAAGGATGCCGCCGACATAGTTGATGCGGTGGGTGCAAATAACGGCCGGCTTTCGGTACATGAACGCCGTACGGATCTGCATCAGGCATAAATCTACCCAGTCGCGGCCCGGATACAGGGAAGGTTCCAGAAAGCAGTTACGAATACTGAAGCGCATGCCCGCCTTGTTGGTCTCTCCGAAATGATGGGCAATCTTCCGATACTGGTCGAATGTGCCGGTGGGACAAAGTTGACTGCGGATTCCCTGAAGCATATCAATACCCTGCGATTTCAGATGGGGTTCGATAGCAGGATCCCAGTTGTAACAAGGCGCTATGAACGTGCGGGAGCGAAAGCCGAATTGCTGTTCGAACAGTCGCAGGCCTTCCGTCAACACATTTTTCTGCTCGTCGATATCCTCAGGCGCATCCCAGTCGAATGCCTCCATGAAACTGTAGTCGGCTTTCCCTGAATAGGTGGCACCTCGGTCAAAGGCAAAAAGGGCCGATGCATCGCCTGTCTGCAGGGTTCTTAACCAACGCTTGTACTGAAGATGCTCCCGCCCGTGAAACTGGGGGCGGAACACGTGTTGCTGCATTCCCGCATTCCAAAGCTGTGGAACCAATTCGTGTCCGGCATGGCGCAAACAGGTCGCGGACGAAAGTTCATATTGATAGGCTGAAAATCCGGATTGGCGGATGGCCTCAAAATCAGGATTGGCCATGATCATATTGCCGGTGATCACGGGTGGATTGCCCCGGTTGTCGCGAAACTCCAGCAAAAGATTGAACAACCTGTCCAGGTCTTCCGCACTTTCGAGCATGTCATACTGGTAAACACTTCCGGCCATGGCGAATCCCCGCCCGACAAATGCTTCCAGTGCAGTGGCAGAGGGTGTTCGGATGGCGCCCCAGTCATCGGATTCCAGAATGACAAGACGTTCCTTCAGCCGCATGCCGCCCCGGTTGGTGCGGTGGGCCGTATAGGTGTTCTTGATTTTTTTTAGCAGATGCAGCATGCCGGGTCAGGCCAGTTCGGTAAACCGCGCACAAACATTGTCGATGTTGTACTTGTTGACGTCGGGAATGATGAAGGCCGAACGGTAATCAGCCCGTAGAAAAGCGGCAAGTTGTTGTTCATCGATCGTGCTGGTCGGAAACGACAGGATGGGCCGCCCGCTCAGGTGATAATCGATCAGCTTGCTCGGCACCTGGTGCACCGGATCATATCCGATGTTGACCAGAAAATCCATCCGGCTCATTTCGCGGATCAGCTGGAGCCGTGGAATATAGGGGCGCACTTCGAGCTTGTTGCCCAGCGCTTCCTTGAAAGGCGCCAGCAGGTCGTCGGCCTGGGTGTATGCGATAAACCGGAAATCCTCCTTCCATTCACTGAGGAATTTGAGCATCGGACCTGGATTCCGGATGTTCCGCATGAAGGTGCCGGCGAATGCGAATGTGGGAACCCGGTTGGGCACATAGGGGTCGGTGACGATATCGCCCAGGTTGAAGCCCTGGGGAATCTCCACAAACTTTTCGCTGAATTCCGGGTAAAAATTCTCTTTCATCGACAGCAGGGGGATGGCGATGTATTCGGACTTCCGGCAAAACCACTTTTCCAGATACTTGAAATAGAAAAGTTTTTTCATGCTGTCGCCGATGGCCCCCATATAAGGGTCGCCACAGTCGGCCACCCAGGTTTTGGCAATGGGATTTTTCCGGGTACGTGCCCAGGCAACGCCCCAGTGTACGGGATGGGGAACGGCTATCGAAACCATCAGGTCATAGCCGGAATCCTGGCGCAACTTTTTTCTGATCTTGAACATCAGCTCGATGTCCGGATATTCGAAAAACTGCAGCAACGCCCTGTTCAGCAGCCGCTTGAAAAGCAATACCGGACCCGAGCCCTTTTGCAGATTGATGCGCCCGAACCTTCTTTCGCCAAGGTCAACAATGCGCACACCGAATTCCTTTTCGATGGGTGCATGATGCCGTTCATCGCGGATGGTGTATAAGGTCACGTCATGCCCGCGCCTGCACAATCCTTTCACCAGCTCCGTGGTCCGGAACGAACGGGGGCTGTTTTCCGGGTAAAACGCACTGCTGACAACAACAATTTTCAGTTTTTTTTCCATGTCTGATACTGGTCAACCGCAATCAGGCGGCCTAAATGTTTTCCCGGATGATCCGTGCCGGGTTGCCGGCAATAACCACGTTGTCGGGGAATGATTTGGTAACAACACTGCCTGCACCAATGATAACATTGTCGCCGATCTGCACACCCGGAAGAATGACTGCCTGGGTGCCGATCCAGCAATTCCTGCCAATGCGGACCGGACCGGTCGACTTATCGTGACGGTTGAGGTCCTCCTTGCTGTGGTTGGCCGAAATGATCTTGATGCCCGGAGCAAAAATCGTGTGGTCGCCGATGTACACGGTATTGATGCCCTGCACATAACAGCCGCCACAGTTGGCAAAATTTTTCGCCACATCCTTGCCCAATACGATGGTGCGGCTCACGGTGGATGTGAAATGCACCATGAAAGGCACTTCGGCATTGATGCGCAGGATCTTTTGCATGAAGAAATTGACGAGCCGCAATCCCAGCGGACAGGGCGAGGAGAGATACTCCAGCCAGTTGGCAGGCTCGTTCCGCTTCCAGTTTCTGAATTTGTAACGCGACAAGAACATATCAGATCGCTATGCCGAATAGGCGGTAGATCAGTGCCTCCACCTTCACGGCTATGGGTTTATAATAACGGTATAAACGGGGAGACAGGTTGAATACCCAGCCATCGCGGGTATAAAAGCGGTTGCAACCGGCCAGAGGGCATCGGAGCATATCCATTTCCCGTAATGCTGCGAGTACCGCATCAAGATTCATCTCACCCCGGTTGCCGAGCGACGACTGGGCGGCAAGCAAAATGAATTTGGTGATGGGTTGGTTCAGGAACCGGTATTGGGCGGGCTGCAATCCCGAGTTCGTCCGAAACTGCACCAGATCGCTCACTGCCATCAGAAAACCCCGAACCGCCTTGTCGGAAAAATACAGGTTCGAGTTAGTGGCCGAGCCCATTCTCGTAGTGCGTACATAAAAGGGCGTTGCATCGAAACCACAGCGCTCCGCCACGGCGAAGGACTTGGCCAGAAATAATCCGTCTTCCAGGTAGGGAACACCCGACGGATAGTGGATGTGGTAACGCTGCAAAAATGCTCGGTGGAACAGGATGGCTACCGAACGGTCGGGGTCGCGTACCGACTTGCCGCGGAACGCATAATAGGCTTCCGGACCTGTCCGAACCCGGGAGGCCAGCTTTCCGTAGTCGGTTTTCCAAACAGACGTTCCGTGTTCATCAAGAAACTCATAGCTGAGCTGCAGGATGTCGAGCCGCTCTGCAAAAGCACGGTCTATAAGGGATCCCAGTACCCGGGGCATGACAAAATCGTCCGGATCTATAGGCATCAGGTATTCACCGCGTGCACGGGCGATGGCATTGTTGCGCGCCCGTGAAACTCCCTGGTTCTGCTGGTCGATAAATACGATGTTGCTGTATTCCTTTTGCAGGGCGACAATGACCTCCCGGCTGTTGTCGGTCGATCCGTCATTGACAATGATGATTTCGTAATCAGCATGCGAAATGGCCTGGTCGTTGAGACTGCGCACACATTTCTCAATGTAGGCAGATACATTATATACCGGTATGATCACACTTAAACGCACGGCAAAAGTTTATTCTTAACTGGGTTTCAGCAGATCGTTCAGTGAAATGTTGTAGTCGGTGAAGAAGGCTGTAAAAGGATTTCCGACAAATGTGTTCACACTTAGGGAGTAAAATCCTATCCGGGAGCTCACCACAAAAAACAGGAGCACAAAGGGGAATGTACCCACCAAAATCCAGTTCATCTTCTTTGCGGCCAGCACGTTGTTCTGCCGCAAAATCAGCAGGCAGGTCATGGCATAAAATGAGGCCACATACAGCCAGCGCTGGCCAGATGGAATAGAACTGAGGAAGTTCGAAAGCGAAAAGAAAAGCAAGGAGAAGGCGAACAGCCTATAAAGCCGGGGATCCCAGCCAATGTAGCGCCGCATGCGCAGGTACATGAATACCATCATAATCCGCATGGTCCAGAAAAACCCAGTCAGATACAACTGCACATACCAGTTGGCTGTTTTGGCGGCCTGGTCGAGCTCACCCTTCCGGTAGGCTTCCACACGGCCCTCATCGCGGTACGATTTGGTCCTGTTCTGGAGTCGCTCGCTCGTATTTTGTTCCAGAAAGGAATTGAACCCCTGCAGGTTGATCTGTGAAAACAATAGCGATGTCAGGTACAAAATGAAAATCAGGGGAAGCCGGCTGCGGATGAAAGGGAACAGGAGCAAGGTCAGCGTCGGAAAAATGAAAGAGAAGTGGACCAGAATGGAAAGAGCGGCTATGATAATTCCAATTGTCCTTTTGTTCAGCAGGTAGATGAAACTTCCGTATATGAAGATATGTGCGGCAGTCCAGAAACGGAATCCGTTGATGAACCACATGGGGATTATCAGGAAGAGGACTCCGAGTAGGAACTTGACCGAAGGCTTTAATTTGCCCCGTAACTGGCCAAAAACAAACCAAAGATTCCGGGAAAGAAAAAATCCGTATATCAACGCATAGATAAAGGTCAGCGTCTGCTGGCTTTTGGTGAAGCGCGACACAAAGATGGCGATTGTCAGCCTCAGGACGTCCACATCTTCGTTTTCAGCATAGAGTTTTTTGATTTCATTGTAATCCAGTTCCAGGATATAGAGGTCTTCCACCTGCTCCCTGTATCGGTGTATGTCCGACTGGGTGTCTTTCGATTTGCTGTCCTCGGCAGCCACAGCGAACGTAGCGCCGTAGAATACCACAAAGGCCCAGAATACATTCCTCGACCAGAGTGAACGGATATTCCGGAAACTGGCGAGGGCCGCACCGATGGGAGAGAAAAGAAAAAGCAACCAGGGGGCGTCGCCGAAACTTCCTTTTGATGCCATTTTTTTGTCTTGCGGATGTTGCCGCTCAGCGGTAGAACAAGTCGTGTTTGCCGTAAGCCAACACCTTACGTTTGAAAAATGTCACGTAGCGAAACGGGTTCATATAGTTGGTGATGCCCCGGTATAGGAACTGGTATGCGGCACCCGGCCGGTTCAAACCCAGCTGTTGGAATGCAACCGAAACACGAAACACGAAGCGCTCCCCAAGAGCTATGTCCCAGGGCAGATTCGGATAAACATATTTGTCCTTCACCACACCGCTTTTCAGATAATTGGGTTTGAAGAGGCGCTGATTCTCCATGTTGTTGATGGCCCGCTCATGCTGCCGGTAACCGACCGTGGGTTCGTGGAAGTATCGCAGGCGATGCCCCGACGAAGTGAGCTTAAGCCACATGGGATAATCTTCCATCATCGGAATGGACTCGTCGAATCCACCCACAGAAAGTACGGATTGCCGGTGCAGGAATACGGATGGAGTATAATTGATGCGGTCCGACAAAAGCAGCAATTTGTACTGGTCGGCCGCCGTGAGTTCATCGCGCATGATATTGTCGGGAAACGCGGCCGGAACGGCACGCAACAAACTGGCAGGACGAAAATCATTTTTATACAGGAGTACCTGTGAAAGCACAGCGGAAACGCCGGGATTATTACGGATATAGTTGACGTTGGCTGCAATGCAGTTGGGCAGCAAGATATCATCGCCGCCCAGCAGTTTTATCCATTCGGAGCCGGATGCACGAAAAGAACGGTTGGCATTTGCCGAAACGCCTGTATTGGACGGTACGGTAATGACAAATGCACGGATAAAACGGTCCTGATGTTGTTCCATCCACTCCCGGCAAACCGCAACAGTATTGTCGGCAGAGCAGTCATCGGAAACAATGAGCTCAATATGCGGATAGGTTTGCGCCGCAATACTGTCGAGGGTTTCAACAATAAACTCGGCCGAATTGTAGGTGGCCACCGCCACCGTCACCGTTTCCTGAACCAAGGCAGGTTGATTTTGAATTTTTGCGCCACCAGGTCGGCGATATGGATACGCGTATTCAGTCCCTTGAGCGAATAGGCCGCGGCAACCAACATGACGGCGAGAACCAGTGCGTATCGTATGGGGCCCTGCAACCGGTACATGACCAGAAAACTGACGAACGCCAGTGCAGTCAGGATGCAGAAGAGCCTGATCAATTCACCCGAAAAGGCGAAGCGGTATTTGAAGCGGATGATCAGGTAGGTCTGCAAAAGGCCAAGGGCGTAACTGAAAATGAAAGAAAAACCGAGCCCTGTCAATCCATAGTAGTAATAAAAAACCATGTTCAGCAACAGCACGTAGATGCTGGCAGCGAGTTCGCTGATAAAAAACAGCCGGGCATCGCCACGGGCCAGAATCAGAAAACCCATGGCCCAGGTGACCGCCTTGAAGAATATGCCCAGCGCGAACAGGCGCATCATGGTAAGCATGGCCAGGAATTTCCCGGTGTACATGACCAGAACAATCGGCTTTATGAAAATGATGAACAGGATGAGCAGCGGTGCCATGATCAGTACAGCCAGTTCAGCCTGTTGGTTGATGAGCAATGCCGATTTGCCGTTGTCGGTCGCAACGGTCGAAAGGCGGGGAAAGTAATCGGTGGCCATGGCCCCGAAGATCATGGTCACATACGTGTTGATGATCGAGAAGCCGGAGTTGTAAAATCCCACTTGTTCCACCCCACCTGTCCTGCCAATGAAGATACTCAGCAGGTAAGCAGTTGCCAGGCCCAGCAATCCGCTCAGGCTGATGGTGAATCCCATCCTGAGCATTCCCATACCTTCCTCACGAAGAAGTGCGGAAGTAATCCGAACCGGCTCTATCGGAATTTTCGCTGATAGAAACCAGGCAATGGCCATGGAAGCGACAGAACTGATGACCAGGGTGGGTACAACGCCATCAATGCCCATATAATAGTAAACTGGTACCGAAACAAGCAGTCCGGCCGAAGATCCCAGCAAATTGGCCATGGCCAGTTTTCGCAACTGGCGCATACCCTGCAATAACACAAGGCGGCCCGCAGCCAGCTGGCTGAAAAGGAGTGTGATGGAAATCCAACGGAAGGCGCCTGTGAAATCGCTGTTGCCAAATGTGGTCCTGCTCAGCAGCGGAGCCAAAAAAAAGGTAAGCACCGACCCCAGCAAACCGGTAAACCAAACCAGCCGGCGCAGCACCCCCACCACTTCTGAAACACGTTTGGAATCGCCACCGGCATGCGCTGCCGCAACATGGCGGACGGCGCTGGTATTAAGGCCGAAATTGGTTCCTGCCGTAATGAGGTTGGTGGTTGAAAGCAGCAATCCGGCGATTCCCATTCCGGCCGGACCAATCAGAACGGCAATGAGTTTGGTGCGCACCATCGTTATCAGGATGTTGAACACCTGGACCCCCCCGAAGAGGGAGGTTGTTTTCATGATCTGGCGGTATGAAGAACGCTGTTCCGTCAATTGTTGTGCAGCGAAGCGGACAGGCTTGTCCGATAAGTTTCGTGGTTATGTAAAGCGAAAAGGGAACCGGACAGCATCAGTTTTTTTGGGCCACTACATAGATTTCGGCGCCCATTTCGGGAAAGTGCCTGACCATCTTATCAAGCCCGCCCTGTATCTTATCGGTGAGAAACCCCTGGTCGATCAGCTGTTGCATCTGTTCATGGGTGAAGGGCTTCAAAAAATAGGTGCCGCTTTCCAACACCTTGAATCCGGCCGTTTCGAACAGTTCAATGAAACCGTTGCGGTCATAAACCCTTCTGCGCTGGAACATCCTGTCAAGCGCCGAAGGCTCGACCGCATTTGCAATCAATCCCGACTCAACAGCCAGTTGCCGGTGAAACGATCGGGAATTCGGCACCAGCGAATAAACCCGGGTATCTTTTCCGGAAATGCTTAATACGGTCTTAAGCACTTCTTCGGGATTGTCTATCTCGTGCAGGAAACCGCCGATGATGATCATGTCAAAGTCCTCATCACCCAGTTCCTGTGCAATCTTCTCAAAATACCCGTTATGGATTTCAATCCGGCTATCGTGTGCGCACAACCGTTGGATATCGTGGAAAAAGGCAGCCCCGGGCTCCACAATCACCATCCGTTCGAAATCAGGATAGTCGGAACATACCGGCCATGCACCCGGACCGATTTCCAGTATCTTCCTGCTTCGGCTTGCCCGCAATATCTTCAGGAGGGCATTATTCCTGAATCTGCGCAAGGTATCTTCAAAGGGAAGACCGGCGTAATTGGTTTCATAATCGGCGGTGCCTTTCATAGTGCTTGACGTTCTTGCTGGCAAAACGCATGGATGACCGCTACAAAATAATCCAGGTCATCGGTGCTGAGCAGATGATGGCAAGGGATGAAAAATGCCTCTTCGCCGTAAAACACGCTGCAATGGATTCCATGTTTCCAGAGAAACTCTTTCATTGCAGGCAGGTCAAGGCCCGTGCCCGATGTGTTGAAGAGGTAAACGCTCGGCACTACACCCCGATTCAGCGGAAATCGGGGATGGAGGCCGAATGCCGACAACTTGTTACTGAGGTATTCATAATTACGAAGCCTGCCTTCCACAATGGCATCGGAAAATCCGATATGATAGGACATCACGTCCCGTATGTGATGCAACAGTCCGGGTGCTGCAACCTCTTCGGAGGGAAGGATGCCCGGCCGGTTGGCCACCAGCAATCCGCCGACCTGTATCGGAAAAAACTTGGGGAAGCTGTAACAGACAAAGTCACCGGTTTCTCCCATTCCCGTATCACCGGAATCGGTAAAAAAAGTGGTGCAGCAATCCTCGATGATGGGCAAACCGGTCGCTTTCAAGGCTGCCATATCTTCATAAGGATAGCCGAATTCATGATTCACAAACAGCAGGCGTGTAGTCTTCTCCATTTTCCTCGACCACTTGCAGTAGCGGGAGATTGTTGAAGTGACACAACCGCTGATGTAGGTATTTCCGCTGGTTGTAAGTATGGTGACCGTATCATCGGGCATAAGCCGATAATGAGACAACGCCGCATACATGGCGGCACGGCCGTTGGTGGTGATCCTGAAAGTTCGTCCCGCGAAACGCTTGTGCAAATATGTATCCAGGGCATCGCTGGCGGGCAACCGGTGATTGATGGCCACATGCGAAGTGGTGAACGGGCCAATCCGGAAAGTGGGCAGGCTGTATGGATCGGGGTTCAGGATAAACATAAGGGACTTAGGCAGCCTGGCGAATCAGGACAAGTTATAAACGAACCCGTAGCGCAGGGAGGAAACGCAGTCGTGTGTCTCTTTGAAACGGAGCAAGCCCTCGTTGGGAATTCCGTTTTCTGTGGAAATTCCCAGATCGATGAAAGCAAACTTCAATTCCTTATAATGGTTCCAGAGCCGGTAGGTGAGAAAATCCATCGCCCGGAGCGGACGGCCCTGCTCGCTGTCGCCCCAAAAAACGGCCTGGATGATGGCAGGGTGCTGCCGGTACATAATGGCACCCTCCACAAGTTGCTCCTTGTTGTCATAAACGCTGAAATAATCAACAGGCCAAAGGCTATTCATGCGGTGGATATCCTCGAACTTCATGTGGATGGGACGCCCCTGCCGTTGGCGGTTTTCGGCAACCAGTTCATAAATCTGCTCGCACCTGCCGCGCTCTGTTGTTTGTTCAAACCGCAGCTGGTTCCGGAGGGCCTGCCCCACATATTCGCGGGCCGAGCGCTTTGCAAAATTTCCCCCGAAAGCGGTCAAATCGACCCAGCTGGTGATTTCCGGAGTTTCACATTCAAAGCCAAGTCTCGTCAGCACATTGACCAGCTTGGCATTCAGCGATGGATGATAGATGTCGGGGGGCAGCGTGAGTTCAAAAGATGCGATGGAATGGCTTCTGCAAAAACCGATGAGTGACCGCATAAAGTCCATGACCTCGCCCACATAGAGTTTCTCGTGACGAAAATGAAAACCGCCGAACGGTGCTGAAAATGGCGACTGAAGAGCACCCTTCAGCAGTCCGGCCATCAAACCCATTGACTTGTTCTCAGAGGAAACCAAATGAACAATTTTCTCAACCTTGTGCCGGTTGATGTCAAAAAATCCGTCTGCAAGAAAGGGATGTGGATCTTCAGGAAAAATGTTCCGGTATTCCGGCTGCTCAACCTCAACAATCATGGACAATCAATTGGATGACAGGAAATTTTAGGTATACCATCAACTGTTTTCCTGTTTTGTGACTATTGGTACATCCAGCGGTACGATCGGACAGGTTGGGCGTTGATTTATTTACTTCCGGTATGAAGTTGAGGCAAATATATGAGTAAATTTAATTTGTCAAATAAATTTATTTGTTATTTCTATCACATGTGCCGTTTCGGCTTCATTCATGACCGGACTGATCGGCAGGCTGAGCACCTCAGCATGGATTTGTTCGGTAAGGGGCAGCGCATCATGGAATTGACCGGCATAGGCCCCCTGGCGGTGCGGCGGAATGGGATAGTGGATCAGCGTCTGGATGCCATTGGCTTCCAGATGCTGCTGTAGTTCGTTGCGGCGCGAGCAGCGTACCACAAACAGGTGCCAGACGTGGGACAGGTCGGTGGACACCGGATAACCGGAAGGCTGCGGCAACACAAGCTGCGGATGTACGATTTCGCGCACATAGCGTTCGGCAATAGTACGGCGCACCTGATTATCCTGATCGAGCCGCTCCAGCTTCACCGAAAGGGCGGCAGCCTGAATTTCATCGAGTCGGGAGTTGAGTCCCTGATATTGATTCTGGTATTTGACCACCGATCCGTAATTCGCAATGGCCCTGATCACAGCGGCAAGTTCCGGATCGCGGGTGGTTACGGCTCCTGCATCGCCCAGCGCCCCCAGATTTTTTCCGGGATAGAAACTATGGCCCGCCGCATCGCCGATATTTCCGGCTCGCAGAACATTGCCGGTCGCATCCACATATTGTGCGCCTTGCGACTGCGCACTATCCTCGATCAGCTTCAGGCCATGTTGTTTCACAATGTGGTCGATGCCGGGGTGCATGGCCATGCGGCCATAGAGATGCACCAGCATGATGGCCCGGGTTCTTGGAGTGATGCGCTCTTCGATACGCTTCGGATCGAGGTTGTAGGTACTGAGGTCGGGCTCCACCAACACCGGAACAAGCCGGTTGTCGGTTATGGCCAGAATAGAAGCGATATAGGTGTTGGCAGGTACGATCACTTCGTCGCCCTCCTTCATGAAACCCAATTCCATATAGGCTTTCAGGATGAGTCGCAGGGCATCCAGCCCGTTGGCTACCCCGATACAATGGGGAGCACCGCAGTAGCGGGCATAGGCATCTTCGAAAACCTTGCATTCATTGCCCAGCAGATACCAGCCTGAGCTTACGGCACGTTGAACGGCTCCGGACAAGGCAGGTTCAAATGAACGGTTGATGGCTTGTAAATCAAGAAACTTAATCATCGGATGTTATTTTTTTAATCTCCTCCTCGGTCATCATCCGGATCAGCCGGGCCGGTATGCCCCCGATGATCGAGTACGAAGGAAATGAGTCCTTCACAAAACTGCTGGCCGCTACCACGCAGAAATCGCCAAGCACCACACCCGGCATAAGGATGGCGAAAGCACCTATCCAGCAGTGGTTGCCAATGGCAATCGGCCCTTGCTGCGGCGGAAAAATCCGCTGCATTTTCTGCGAAGCGTTGGGACCCGAATCGCACATGATGCTCACGTTCTGCGCGATACTGACATGCATGCCGATGGTCACCTTTTCCACAAATCCGTTGATGGTGGAGTTCATCCCCACGTACGAATGCGCGCCGATTTCAAGCAGATTGTCGGGACCGCCAAAAATGCTGCAGCGTTTCGCAATGCGTACGCCGTCGCGGAGGATGACATTGTTCACAGACGTGGATTCATGGATGTCCACGTTGTTCCCCAGGTGGATATTCGCCAATTTCATATCAGTCAGATTGGGCTTTGGAGTTAGAATTCAGGACCGCCTTTGTTCCCTGAAAATTAGAAGAATGTAAGAAAGAGGAACCGGACAAGGTCATCCGAGCAGCCGGGTGAAGGTGAATTTCGGACTTATGGAGCAGCCGATACTTTCCTTGAACTCACACAATCCGAAATTCGGAATGGAGTGCTCGGTGGACGGACCGATATCCACCCATTGCATTTTCATGCCATGGTAATGACGGAAAACCTGAAAAGCCAGAAAGTTCATGGTTTTCAACTGCGCGAATTCCGGAAGGTCGCCCCAGTAAATCACCTGCACAATACCCGGGGCCACGTGAAAAACGATGGCTGAGGCCACCGGCAGTCCTTCGGGATTCTTTACCAGAAAAAAATCGGCCTGTATATGGGCAAGGGTTGCTTCCACCTGCTCCCAGCTCATACGAAGGGGGAAGCCTCGGCTGGCGCGATTCTGGCGGATGACCTCATAGGCCGTTCGCTGTTCCGCAGGTGTGCCGCATATCCGGAAATCGAAGTGCTGGCTCTCCGCTATCCGAAGGTTTTTACGCGCGTTGTACCAGATGGTACCTGCATAATCTTCACCGAAGGAGCTGCTGGCGTAGGCATAGTTCAGTTCTATGGATCCGATGGTGAAACCGTTGCGATACAGGCAATTGATCTGCTTGGCGATGAAGCTTTGATGGTAGAAGTCGGGGGGCAGGGTCAGGTGGATTGAGCCGATGTTTTGACCCCTGGCCCAGTCTACGAGTAGCACCAGCGCCTCGTCAATGCAGCCCAACCGCACGTCTTCGTGCAGGAAACTGAAGCCGCCAAAGGGCGCCGAAAAGGGAGAAAGCAGCTGGTCGCCCCGCCTCCCGCATACCAGCCCCAGCCGGTATTTGCTGTCCTTGAACAGCAGAAAGTGAAGGGCATCGCATTTGTCGCTGTTCAACCCGTTGAATCCGGCACTGCCGAATACCTGGTAGGGATGGGCCAGCAACCTTGCATATTGTCCGGCATCTACTTCAATGATTTCCATGCGCGGAAAGTTGGATAGTCACGAATATAATCATCCTCGCTGTAGGTAAGTGAAGCAAGAACAAGGCAAATGGAGCCGGAAGAAAAATTATCGAGCTCCCGCCAGATGCCTGGAGGCATGTAAAGGCCCGTATAAGGGCGGTTCAGATGTATGCGCCGCTTTTCGGCACCGTCATCGATGATGATGTCGAAACTGCCACTCGCCGCAAGAATCAGCTGCTGCAGGTCTTTGTGCGCATGACCGCCCCTTGCCTCCCCGCCCGGCACATCAAACAGATAGTACACGCGGGATATGGAAAAAGGAATCTCAGCCAGATTGTTTACAGCGGTGATGCTTCCAGCGGGATTGTAGATACGCGGAAGGTCAAGCAACCGGCAGTCATGTATGCTATTGCTGTTCATGGCCGAGTTGCCTGAATTGATTGAAATCACGGATATAGTCCTCCGCCATAAAGGCATGGCTGGAAAGATGCAAACCCAATGCGTTGGTGGAAAAATTCTCCATTCTTCGCCAGGTCATCGGCGGCAGATAAAGTCCGTAATAACTCCTGTTCAGGGAAAAGCATTTCTCGAAACCGGATGCATCGGTGATGATCACATCAAAGCTTCCGCTCAGGGCGATGATGACTTCCTGCTGTTGGCGGTATGCATGGGCTCCTCTGATTTCGCCACCGGGAACATCATAGGTCCAGAAAACACGGGCTATTGGGAATGGAACCTGCCCGGGATTTTGCAGAAACGTAAGATTGCCTCTGGGATCCGAAATCTTGGGAAATGTCAATAGTTGCAACTCCATAATTCAGGGGAAGAAAGAAGACGAAGGACCTCTTCCGGAAAAATCGTGCCGGATGATTTAACGAGGTTTGAACAGCTTTGAAAAGAATCTTTTGAAGCCAAAGCGACCCTTCTTCTTTTGCTCTTCTACAGTATAGCCGTAGCCGTACCCATAGCCATAGCCATAGCCATAGCCATAGCCGTAGCCGTAGCCATAGCCATAGCTATAGCTGCTTCCGTAACCAAGAATCTTTTTGTTGACGATGCCGTTGAATACCAGGTTGATGTTGGGAAGGGCTTTTTTCTGGTACACGTCGTTGATGAGGTTCAGGTATACCTGATGGGTATAGTTGTGGCGTACGATATAGAGGGTGGCATCGGCAAAGCCGCCGAGGATTTTCGCATCCGTCACAGCCGCGATGGGCGGCGAGTCAATGACGATGTAGTCAAATTTCGTTTTCAGGTAGGTAATCAGTTCGGCAAGACGATGGCCGGTCATCAACTCGGTTGGATTGGGGGGAACCGGTCCGGAAGATATTACGGAAAGATTGGAAAACGAGGTATTAGGCTGTATGATACTTGCCGCATCCACGCTGCCGACAAGATAGTTGCTCAAACCCACATCCCTCGTTGCGCCAAGAGGCTTGCTGATCTTGGGTTTACGAAGGTCAAATTCAAGCAATACGACCCGGTCTCCGGTAAGGCTGAGGCTGATTGCCGTATTGACCGTAATGAACGATTTTCCCTCGCGGGGAACGGATGAAGTGACCAGTACGACCTTGCAGTGATCTTTGGCATTGGCGGTGATGTAGTTGATGTTCGTCCTCAGTTCGCGAAACTGCTCTGCAATCAGGGTGCGCTTGGTTTCACCGGTCACAATGTTCAGCGTATCTCCCTGCCCCTCGGAATAGATCATCTCGGCTACGACCGGTGTTTTGAGGTTACTTTCCAGTTGAGAGCGGAAGAGGATTTTCTTTTTGGAAAATTCACGGAAATAGATGAAGAGGATGGCGAGACCCAAACCTGCCAGTAATCCGATGGTGTAATACTGGTTGGGAACAGGGGAAATGACCCCGCCTTTCTCCGGCTTTTCGAGCACCCTGTAGTTGGCCACGGCCGATGCGGCGGATATGGCCGACTCTTCGCGTTTTTGCAGCAGGAAGGTATAGATGGCGTTTTTCACCGCCTGCTGGCGGCTGATATCCATAAGCAGGCGCTCCTTCAGGGGCATGCTCTGCATGGCGGCAGAGAGCTTGGCATTGTCGCTTTGCAGTACCTGCTTGCGCGACCGGATCGCCATCCGCAGATTGGAGAGGCTGGTCATGATGCTGGGGCGCAACCGGCTGATGGCTTCTTCGATCACCTCCACCTGCTGGTTCTTTGCACCGGATATCTGCTTGATCTTCTCCAGTTCGAATTCAGCCTGATAGAGTTGCCCGAGCAGATTGGTGAGCACCGGATCGGTAAGCCCCAATGTTGCCGGAATGGGCACGGCCGATTTGTTTCGTTTAGTCACATAATCATCGATCTGCTTCAGCACATCCTCCTGGATATCCACTTCACTGATCTTGCTGTCAAGATCTTTCATCCGCGCGAAATAGACCTCCCCTTCCCGGGAAATGTCGGTAATGCCCTGGTTGGTTTTGAAAGACTGGAGGTCCTTTTCCACACCCGCGAGTTCGTCCGACACCAGACGGAGCCGCTCATCCAGAAATTTCTGGGCATTCAGGAAAATCTGGTTTTTGTAGTCGATGGCATTCAGGCCGTAGATCTTTACCAGGGTGTTGAGCACCGCAACCCCTCTGTCAGGAATGATGTCGCGATAAGTAAGATCAATGATGGAGGAGCCCTTGGATATGGGATTGGCAGTCAGGCTCGATTTCATCAACGACACGCTCTGCGAAAGCGGCTGGACGGTGATCAGGTATTTCTTGCCCATGCTTTTGGGGCCCCGGTAATTGCTGTTGACGGTCCAGCGGATGTTACCCACATTGGTGGATACAAAGGAATCGAGCGGATAGACCTCACCGTTGAAACGCACCTTGTTTTCGAGCAGTTCGGCTTCGGCAACCAGTGTCTGCTGGATGGTATCCGGATTTTCCAGTTCCATCCGGAACAGGGTATTGTCGTAGAAATAGGTGTTGCGGAGTTTACCCTTTTGGGAGTAGAGGATATTGAGTTGAAGACTGGCGGCTACCTTTTTCAGCAATTCCTTGGAGGTCAGAATCTGTATCTCACGTTCGGTTTCCTGCGTCACATCGCGGGCATCGAACTTCATAATTTCGCTAAGGTTGGTGGTTTTGCTTTCGGTGTTGTCGTTGACCACCACACGCGACTTGGACGAGTAAACCGGAATCTGGTACCGAAGTACGACTTTGGCGACCAGAAGTCCGGCAAGGGCGGCAAGCACAATCAGCGGCCAGAAAGGCAGCAGCCTGTAGATGAACTGCTGAATCTTCTCGCCCTCGTCGGCTATCTGCTGCTGTTCGGCCAGTTCCAGTTTTTCACTCTCTGTAGACATTAGACCGTTATATTATTTTTGAATAAGGTTGATGGTGGTGAGTATGAGCGACAACCCCACCGCGATGATGCCGATGTACTGGGGTACCCCGTTGCGGGATATGTATCGGGAAGAAAGGGGTTCCACATAAACCACATCGTTGTTCCTCAGGTAGAAATAGGGCGATTTGAAAAAGTCGGACCTGAGCATATTCACGCGGCCAAACAGCCGCTGGCCATTCTCTTCGCGAATGACAAGCACATTGCCCGATTTGCCGAACAGGCCGATGTCGCCCGCCTGGGCAACAGCTTCCAGAAGCGTGAACCGTTCGTTGGGCATGTTGATTCGTCCGGGCCGGGCAACTTCCCCCAAAACAGAAACCACATAATTCAGGAATTTGATGCTCACCACCGGATTCTTGGTGTAGTCCCGAAGTTTCTCGGCCAGTGTATCCTGCAGGGCGAGCCGGCTGAGTCCTTCCGCTTTGATCCGGCCCAGATAGGGCAGTTCGATTTTTCCGTCCGACTCCACCAGATATCCGATTACACCCGGCGTAACTATGGCGGAATTCTGCGGAATGTTTTGGGCTCCGTTGAAAACCGGCAGATCGGCGAGGTTGCTTCCCGAAACCGTTATCTGCAACTGGTCGTTTTTTTGGATGGGATTTTCAAAAATGATCTTTGGTTGTTCCAGCTTACCGGAGGCGGAATCACTAAGATCGTTCATGTAAACCACCTTTTTCGGGGATACGCAAGAACCCAGCAGGATAATCAACCCTACAAAGCCTGAAAGGATGGCGTTTATTTCTTTGACATGCCTGTTCATGATGTCTATTTAAGTCTGAATCGCTTCAGGATGATACGGCTTCGCCGACCCTGAGTCACATCCGGGATTGCCATTTTGGCAAAATGACGTGGAAATGTGCCCGAGAATCGACCTTCCCGATGATGAGCGCACAGATTTTCGGAGGATAAATGATTCCGGACCGGTCTCCGGGAAGGGTATTGTAAACCAGTTTATTCCGACGCTTGTTTTGGTGCGCAAATGTACCGCTTTTTTAGGTGATTCACTGTGCAAAAGGCCCCGAATAAGGCTGTTTGTAACACAATTGCCGACCGGAAACATCCGAATTGGGGGAGCCGCATCTTGAAGCGGTCAACCGGCAGTATCCTCCGGTTTATCCGGGGTGGAGCGGCTTACCGATACGGGCTTGCCCCGCTCGATGAAATAATAGTTGATCAGCCAAAAAATCACAAAAGGCAACGGAGTTGCCAGACGCGATACGGAAGAGTAATAATTGGGAATGATCACATCGAGCCGATAGGTGTTTCCAAAAAACTGGACAGTGCCGATACGGTCTGCCAAAACGATTATCAGGAACCGGAGCAGCCATAGGGCCGTATAGATGATCAGAAAAACAGAAAATTGTTTTTTGGCAACAGTGAGTCGAAGGGCTATCAGGCCCCCAGCTATCGTGAATAACATCATGGGATTGTGCAGCTGCGTCCTGCTGTCGTTCAACGGATTGACATAGTGCTCAATTCCCAGATATTTCAGCAGCAAGGAACACAGAAGCAGTCCGAACAGATAACCGATAAGCACTTTAACCGCTTTTCTCATGAAGGCGGTTTTTAATGAAAAGGATCCACCCTGAAAAAATGAGCGCATACATCAACAGGGTGAACAGATAGTGATGGCTGAAATCGAAGATGCCCCGGCTATACCGAAAAATGAAATACAGGCTTACGATGCGGATGATATTGAATACAACCAGCAGGATGTTGCCCAAAGTAAGGAAAGCCAGCTTACGACGGATGGTGTTGGGAAGCAGGATAATCACGGCCGAATAGATGAACATGAGATCGATTCCGTTACAGGCATCCATTATTCCAAAAACACGCTTACCGTCCTGAACCAGTAAGGTCCCCGGATGGTGGAGATCATTGACCCAATTGGTGACGGGCACACCTGACGGGGAAAAGAAATTGATGATACTGGCTGAAACCGCGGCAATGAATTGAGTCAGTGGCTGGTCGATCACCCGTCCGGGATAAAGCAGCAGGTTATAAACGAGGAACCACGCTGAACAAATCAGTAAAAGGGAAATGAAGAAGCGCACAACCAGCCGTTTGCGGTTGTCTGTCTGTGTACCCGATATCCTATCAGCAGGCATGTGCACGCTTTAACAATTTCACAAGTTCAATCACATGAACCCGACAACCGAATACCCGATTCTATGGGGGATGATACCCATAAACAAAATCTCAGGATGGATCGGCCCGGACTTATTTTATTTGATATCGATGGTCTGCTCATCGCCACCGTCAATGATCAAGTTGGTTGTAATGCGGTCGGCGGAAATACCCTGCTGCTCGATCAGATAGGCTTTCAGCATATCCAACTTGCGGCCGGCGAGTGCCTGGTTGCGCTTGTCGGCCCGGGGATAACCAGTGAGTGTAATGGCACAAGTGGGGTTGGCCTTCAGTTTGCTGACCACACTCGCCAACAGGGATTTGTTCTCGGCGCTGATGCTGGCCTTGCTCATCCGGATGCTGGGGTAATCGGTAGGGCAGTTGGCCGCATTTCCACCTGCAACTCCACCACTGGATACCGTTTTCTGCAATTCGGCACAGCAGGGGACATCAGGGCACTTTCCAACTCCGTCGGCGTCTACCGGCTGGCATTCGGTAGGAGTAATCAATTGCTTGTCTTTACAATCAGGAACACCATCGCCATCGGTATCTTTTGTAACACCGTGGGCATCTACAGGGCATCCGGAAGGCGTATTGGGTTCGCGGTCGAGTTGGTCGATGACCCCGTCGCCATCAGCATCTTCAAATACCGGCTTGGGAAGTTTCATGTGCCTGGGGTTGTTCAACTCGCTGTAGGCGTAATCGAGGGGATTCAGCCACCATAAGGGTTCAACGGCCTTCGCGCCAACGTTCACATTGATGCCGAGCGATGTGAAATTATAAGAGTCGTAATCGCGGGTCAGCACTACGTCTCCCTTTGCATGCACCTGCCATTGTTGGCCGTCGAGCAGGTCCGATTTGACAAATGTGTGACGGTTCTCGAGCGAAAGGTTGATACGCTTGCCCAGACGGTAAGTGACGCCCAGCAAAACAGTTCCTGAAGGCCGGACGGTATTCTTACCCATACTCCCGCGACGATCGCTTTCTGATTGTCCTGCGGTTTCGTAGGAATTATCCATGCCCCCTTTGAGGCGGCTGAAGATGCTCTTTTTGTCGGAGAGGTTCGCATCCAGGCCACCGGTACCCGAATTGATGATGGAATTGAAAAGACTCGTGTAGTTGTTTCCGTTAGCATCAAGCGCGTTCACCATGACATGATAGGCGGTGATGCCGATACCGCCGCCGCCATACAACAGAAAATTACTTTGCTGCTTGTGGAACCGGACATTGTTCAACGTGATGATGCCCTGAAGGGAGAGGTCTTGTACCTGGGTCTTGTAGTTGTGGTAAATCATCTGCGGCACACCGCCGTTGAGCGCGGGGCTTAAGGTGGAAAAATTCCCCAAATTGTCTCGGTAGAAGGCATTATATCCCTTACCGTTGGGCAAATTGCCCGTTGCGACGGCAGGCACACTTGCATCCAACCATGCTGGATTCTTTATCGTAACCGCGGAAGGTTGCCAGCTGAGGCCTTTGGCCGTTCCGTTCATGTACTGGAGACGCAATGAGAATTTATACCCCAGCGATTTGCGCACATGTGCTTCAAAACCGAAAGTAGGCAGCACTGTGGAAACGTCTCCGCTGACTGCCAACATTCCCAATGATGCACCCACTTCCCACATATTCCTAGGTCTTGCCGGGAAGTTATAGGTATTGTTCAGAAACTCGGCCTGCTGCGGACGGTTTTTCGATGTGATGTACACGGAATCATAAGCCCCACCTTTATACTGGGCACGGAGGTCATTTAACAGTCCAAACAGGCCTACAAGGGAAAAAGCAATGGGAAAGATGCTGCGCTTCATAAAAGTTAGTTTCACTTAAATAGCTTTAATGTCATTTCAGTAAGTAATCTAGCCGTCTTCAACAACAACACACTGCAGTGAGTCTTAACGGAGAGTTTCATTTTCAGGGGAAGGAATTAGCCCTCAAAAACAGGCTATTAGCAAAAAAAATGCCATTAGACCGTTTTTCAGTTTGTAAATGTATATTTTTTTTGTGGCAAGCACAAGCCGGGGAGTGTTTTTTTGATAAATTATTTAATTATTAATTCTTTCCCTTTGCATCAGGAATTTCATCCCGGGTCTCTATATGGAAGCTAAAAATTTCACCTTTTTGCACGGGTTGGCTCAAGATTTTATGAAAGACATAAACTATATACTATTATTTATAGAAATTTAATTAAGATTGTTTTATAAGCATTTATACATTTAATTTTTCAATACAACTTTGCCCTGTTTGATGCTGAATAACTATGGGAGCTGATGTGTTCACGGTTTCTTTTACTCAACCGTGAATGTTTCTCCACAAAAAATTAACTTCGCCAAAAAGATTTCCATGCTGCCCAAGTACAAACGTATTCTGCTCAAACTTTCCGGTGAATCCCTGATGGGCGACAAGAATTTCGGGCTCGACAGCGATGTGATTTCGCGCTATGCGCAGGACATCAAATCCATCACTGACCTTGGTGTGCAGGTAGCCATCGTGATCGGCGGAGGAAATATCTACCGCGGCATGAATGAGGCCGAAACAGGAATCGAACGGGCCCAGGGCGATTATATGGGCATGCTTGCCACCGTCATCAACGGCATGGCCTTGCAGAGCGGTCTTGAAAAAGCAGGGGTATTCACCCGACTGCAAAGCGCCATCAAGATGGAGCAAATCGCCGAACCCTACATCCGCCGGCGCGCCATCAGGCACCTGGAAAAAGGCCGTGTGGTCATTTTCGGTGCAGGAACCGGCAACCCTTATTTCACCACCGACACTGCCGGATCGTTGCGTGCCATTGAAATCAAGGCGGAAGTCATTCTGAAAGGCACTAGGGTCGATGGTGTTTATTCTGCCGACCCCGAAAAAGACAACAAAGCCACCCGGTTCGGAAAAATCTCCTTCAGCGACTGCATCAGCAAGAATCTGAAAGTGATGGACATGACCGCTTTCACCCTGTGCATGGAAAACAAGTTGCCCATCATCGTATTCAACATGAACAAAGGCGGCAACCTGCGCAAAGTCGTTACGGGTGAGAAAGTAGGCACGCTGGTCAGCAGCTGACCCTCCCGAAATCCTCATCCGGCAAAATAACAGCAGCACATGAATCCAACCAGCGCAAGCGAACTCGTGGAGAAATTGAAACGCATGGTGAGTGAAAGCCATAGCATTGCCGCACAGCTGGAGGAATACCAGAGAATCATCAAAACAAAAGACGAAGAAATCGAATTCCTGCAAACCATGCTCGATGAGAGCCATGCCAGCAACAGCACGCTCGAAAACAGGCTCGAGGAACTCGAAAACCTGAAAGAGAAACTCATCGAACTCGACACAGGAACCGTAACCGACGTTGAAGACCCTCATCATGTCAGGCCGCAATCATATCGGGAGGTTCCTGCACCAGACCGCAGCAATGAACTGGATGAACTCCGGCAAAAAAACAATGAGTTGCAAGCAAGACTTGACGATATGCACAATCATATGTTGCTGCTGAAACGCGAAGCCATGACAGCCCTCCGGTACAAGCAGCGCATCGGTGAACTGGAATCGCGGCTCGCAGCCCTGGAGCCCCTGGAGCCGGAAAAAGAAAATAAGGAAACATCCGCATCATGAATGATATCGCCGCCATCCGGAAAGATTACCGGTTGCAGTCGCTCAACGAAACGGATGCGGACCCCAACCCCATAAGGCAATTCGACCGCTGGTGGCAGGATGCACTCCTGAGCCGGATCGATGAAGTCAATGCCATGACCCTGGTGACAGCCACTCCAGACGGAAAACCATCGGCCCGGATTGTGCTGCTGAAAGGATTTGACAATAAGGGGTTTACTTTCTTCACCAATTACGAAAGCAGAAAAGGGCAGGAACTTTTGCTGAATCCCCAAACCGCATTGGTTTTTTTCTGGAAAGAGCTGGAGCGTCAGATCCGGATAGAAGGAAGTGCCGAAAAACTTTCAGCAGATGAAAGCGATGCTTATTTCAAGTCAAGGCCGGCCGACAGCAGGCTCGGCGCCTGGAGCTCTCCTCAAAGCGCCGTCATCGGAAACCGCGATGTCCTCGAAAAAAACATGAGGGCATTAAAAGCAAAGTACTCCTACGATGACATACCGCGTCCCCCGCACTGGGGCGGTTATCGTGTTGTTCCTTCACTGATCGAATTTTGGCAAGGCCGGGAAAGCAGGCTGCATGATCGGCTGCAATACAAATGGGATGCAGGAACGGAAAATTGGTCGCGGGTGCGGCTGGCGCCTTGAAAATCCCAGCCCCGGAGGGGCGACATATCAATAGCCCCATCGGGGTGGCATATCAATAACCCATCGGGGCGACATTATAATAACGACACGGCATAAAAAATTTTACACATGGCAAACACATATAGCCAGATATATCTGCAAATAGTCTTTGCGGTAAAAGGCCGGAAAAGCCTGATTGATAAAAAATGGAGAGACGAATTGTACCAATACATCTGCGGAATCGTGTCCGGCAAAGAGCAAAAAGTATTCGCCATCGGTGGAATAGCAGACCATATCCATCTGCTGGTCAGCATCAAACCCAACATCGCTGTTTCCGATTTGGTTCGGGATATCAAGGCCAATTCATCAAAATGGATCAATGAGAAGGGATTTGTTTCCGGACAATTCCAGTGGCAGGAAGGTTTTGGTGCGTTTTCCTATGCCAAGGCCCAATTGGATACGGTTATTGCCTATATCAACAACCAAGAGGAACATCATAGCGAGAAAACATTCAGGAAAGAATATATCGAACTGCTGGAAAAATTCGATATCGAATACAGGGATGAATATCTTTTCGATTCGGTGGATTGATTGAATATGCCGATACTGTTAAAACGACATTATTATTTCGCCCCTCGGGGGCTATTAACATGCCGCTCCTACGGAGCTATTTATGATGCCGCCCCGCTGGGGCTATTATTATTTCGCTCCTACTCCTACGGAGCTTTGCTAAGATTTATTTCTCGGCTTTTTTAGGAGCCGCCTTCTTTTTGGTCTTTGCAGGCCTGGATTTACCGAAAGAAGCTTTGGTGATTTTACCTTTTTTTGTTTTGATGTCTCCGCGTCCCATGTGGCTGTGTTTGAGTTTGATGGATGATTGAATCCGGAATGAATGAGGGAATGGTATTTGTTGAATATCAAAGAGCAAGGCATTGACCGGCCTTGCTCTTCAAATGATTTTTTGGACTGCATTACAGTTTGGCCGATAACTCCTTGCCTGCTTTGAAGCGGGCAACTTTTTTCGCCTTGATTTTGATCACGGCGCCAGTCTGGGGGTTACGACCATTGCGGGCAGCTCTTTTGGTAACGGAGAAAGTTCCGAAACCTACCAGAGTCACCTTGTCACCTTTTTTCAGTGAGCGGGTTACTGCATCCACAAAAGCATCCAAAGCGGCATTGCCTTGTGCTTTGGAGATACCTGCGTCATCAGCCATTTTTGCAACTAATTCTGCTTTGTTCATAATAATGATTTGATGTTTTTAATAACAAGACAAATATAGACGCTTTTTGATTGCGGCAAAATTTTCCAAAGCCGGGTACGGAAACCGAAAATTCCCTGAAATCCGCAATAATCAAGGATTTGGGCCGCTTCCGCTCTCTCCCGAACCACATAAGCTTCACAGAGTCGTAACCCGAAAATCCGCCACAGGACTGAATTTCAGGAGTCAAAACGCTGTAATCCGCTCCCCTCCTGCATTTCAGCAACTAAACAAAAAATCGTAACTGCCAAAAATGAATGTGGAAATGTTTTTCACAGTCAGTTGATAACTTGAAGCAGGCTCCGGAACGCGATAAACCGGTCGCCCCAGCGGTCAAACGATTTTTGCCGTAATGCAGGGGCGAACTTTTCAACGTACCGATCGTAATCGTCCCTTCCCGGGGCCAGGTACTGTACCGAAAAAGTAGGTCCTTCCGTATCGTCGGTTTCCAATAGCCGGCAAATGGTGGCTTTTTTAAAACAACCGGTGGCCAGCACTTCAGGCACATGTTCCTGCTGCAGCCAGTCGAGCCAGTCCTGCTGGATGGAGGCAACAACTTTGATGGTCACATTGTAAATAAGCATACCGTTTCGGATTTTTAGGAAAGCATATCCCGCTCAATCTTTCAGTTCCAGATACACCGGACAGTGGTCGCTGTGCTTCACATCGGGAAAGATATCGGCCCGCACGATCTGTTTGTCGAGCGGTGTAGTCACCAGTATATAATCGATGCGCCAGCCCTTGTTGTTCAGGCGCACGCTCGGAAAACGCTGGCTCCACCAGCTGTAGCGGTGCGGTTCATCTGCGTGCATATGGCGAAAGGTGTCGGTCCATCCCGAACCCAGCAACTTGGTCATCCATTCCCGTTCAGCCGGCAAAAATCCGGTCGAGTTCTTGTTGCCTTTCGGATCATGGATATCGATTTCACGGTGGGCGATATTGTAATCGCCGCACAGGAGCAGTTTGGGGTTCCGGGCCTTCATCTTTTCCAGCCAGGGAAAAAAATCATCAAGCCACTTGTACTTGAAATCCTGCCGCTCCTCACCGCTGGTTCCGCTCGGGAAATACGCATTGATGATGTGGATACCGCCGATATCGGCACGGATGACGCGTCCCTCCTCATCAGAAGGACCATGCCCGTTTCCGTATTCGATTTTGTCCGGTTCGATGCGGGTCAATATCGCCACACCGCTGTACCCCTTTTTGCCCGCACTGAACCAGTAATGCTTGTATCCGGCCGCTTCAATGGGGCCGACGTCAATATCCTCTAATCGGGCCTTGGTTTCCTGCAGGCAGATGATATCGGCCGGATGCGTGGCAAGCCATTCCGAAAATCCTTTTTTCATGGCAGCCCGGATACCGTTCACGTTATAAGAAATGATACGCATGAAGTTCGATTTTCAATCCAGGTTCAAATTTCAAGATAAGGTATTGGCATAGGTGCCCGATAAACCAATAGTTTTCCGGAAGCGCATCATTCAAGTACCGGCCGAAGCCACTTCACCGCAGTCTCCCGGTCCATTCCCTTTCGGGCGGCATAATCATCAAGCTGGTCGTAGTCAATCTTACCCAACCCGAAATATTTACTTTCAGGATGCGCGAAATACCAGCCACAGACACTGCTTGCCGGATACATGGCCAGCGATTCGGTCAACCGGATGCCGGTTGTCTTTTCTCCGCCCAGCCATTCGAACAATTTATATTTTTCCGTGTGGTCAGGGCAGGCCGGGTAACCCGGAGCCGGACGAATGCCCACATACTGCTCCCGAATGAGCGCTTCACCGGAAAGTGCTTCCTGATGTGCATAGCCCCAATAGGTGACGCGCACCTGCAGGTGCAGCCATTCAGCCAGCGCCTCCGCCAGACGGTCGGCCAGGGCTTGCAGCATGATTTTATTGTAATCGTCGTGTGCCGCTTCAAATCGTTCCACATGCGGTTCGATGCCGGCGATGGTGACGGCAAAAGCGCCCATATAGTCGCGCAAACCACTTTCGGACGGAGCGATGAAATCGGCGAGCGAAAAATTCGGCTGTCCGGCGGCCTTGTTGAGTTGTTGCCGGAGAAACTCGAGCCCCATTGCAGGAGTACCAGCTTCATCATACAACGTCACCGTGTCGCTGCCGGTGCGGTTTGCGGGTCGGAAACCGATGGTTGCCCTGGGTTCCAGCCATTCTTCCGCAATGATCTTGTCGAGCAGCAAATTGGCATCTTCAAAAAGTTTTTGAGCAGCCGATCCGATGACGGGGTCTTTCAGCAGAGCCGGAAATTTGCCATGCATCTCCCAGGCAATGAAGAAGGGTTGCCAGTCAATATATTCGCGAAGTGTTTCCAAAGCGATGGGCCCGATCGGTTTCGATCCAAAAAATGTGGGCACGACCGGTTTGTAACTGCCCCAGTCCGGTGCCATACCGCGCTCTGCAGCCTGCACATAGGGCAGCAGTTGCTTCACTGTTTTCTTGTCGTGGAAATCGTGCCGGAGCTTTCCATACTCCTCGTGCAGTTTGATGAGGAAATTGTCGCGCTGCTTTTCCTGCAACAGACTACCGGCAACGGTCACGCTGCGTGAGGCATCGGTTACATGGATCACTCCGTGGCCATAACGTGGAGCTATTTTCACGGCAGTATGCATGCGCGAAGTGGTAGCCCCGCCAATGAGCAGAGGCTGTTTCATTCCCCGCCGCGTCATCTCTTCCGCCACATGCACCATCTCATCGAGCGATGGGGTGATCAGCCCGCTGAGTCCGATGATATCGGCGCCAAAAGCCTGTGCCTCATCGAGTATCTTGTCGGCAGGCACCATTACGCCCAGGTCGCGGATGGTATAACCGTTGCAACCCAGCACCACGCCCACAATATTCTTCCCGATGTCGTGCACATCGCCCTTCACCGTAGCCAGCAATATTTTGGCGGCCCCGGCTGTTTCCGTTTCAGCCAGCCCTTCCTCTTTCCTTGCCTGCATCCGGTCGAACTTTTCCTGTTCGATATACGGGGTAAGTACAGCCACGCTCTTTTTCATCACGCGGGCGCTTTTCACCACCTGCGGCAAAAACATTTTTCCCGAAGCGAACAGGTCACCCACCTCGTTCATACCCGCCATCAGCGGACCCTCGATCACATCCAGCGGGCGGGGGTATTGTTGCCGGGCTTCCTCAGTATCGGCATCGATATGGGTGGTGATTCCGTTGATGAGCGCATGCTTGAGCCGATCCTCCACCGGAGCGCTGCGCCAAACCTCGTCTTTCACTTCCACCTTGCCCTCTGCCTTCACAGTTTCAGCAAAAACGATCAATTGTTCCGTGGCCGCATTGTTATCGTTGTTGCGGTTGAGTATCACCGCCTCGCACAGGTCGCGCAGCTTGGGCTCGATCTGGTTATAAACAACCAGCTGACCCGCATTCACAATGCCCATGTCCATACCGGCCCGAATGGCGTGGTATAGGAACACGCTGTGCATTGCTTCGCGCACATGGTCGTTGCCGCGGAAGGAAAAGGAAAGATTACTGACTCCGCCGCTCACTTTTACATGCGGCATCAGCTTTTTGATTTCGCGGGTAGCTTCAATGAAATCGACACCGTAATTGTTATGTTCCTCCAGTCCGGTGGCTACCGCAAAAATGTTCGGATCGAAAATGATGTCCTGGGGCGGAAAGCCCACTTTCTCGGTAAGCAACTGATAAGCCCGGTGGCAGATGGCCACTTTCCGTTCACGCGTGTCTGCCTGCCCCTGCTCATCGAAGGCCATGACGACCACGGCAGCACCGTAGAGCCGGCATTTCCGGGCCTGCCTGAGAAACATCTCCTCGCCTTCCTTGAGCGAAATGGAATTTACAATGCTCTTCCCCTGGATGCATTTCAGTCCCGCCTCTATGATTTCGAACTTGGAGGAGTCGATCATCACGGGAATCTTCGCAATATCCGGTTCGCTTTGCAGGAGGTTGATGAACGTATGCATGGCTTCCACCCCGTCGAGCAGGGCATCATCCATGTTCACATCAATGACCTGCGCGCCGTTCTCCACCTGCTGCCGCGCCACGCTCAGCGCCTCCTCATAATTGTTTTCACGGATCAGCCGGGCGAATTTTTTTGAACCGGTCACGTTGGTACGCTCCCCGATGTTCACGAAATTGGTTTCCGGCCTTATGACCAGCGGCTCCAATCCGGAGAAAGAGGTGTAATTGTCTATTTTTCCCATGTCCTACAGTTTCCGGGTGTTCATTTATCAAGAGAATCCATGATCGCTTGCTTACTGCTGAAGGGTTTCCGCCACGGGTATTTTCCGCGGTGGCATTTGTTTCACTTTTTGGGCAATATGGCGGATATGGTCGGGTGTGGTGCCGCAACAACCCCCGACGATATTCACAAATCCCGCTGCAGCCCAGTCCTCCAGATAACCGCCCGTGTCTTCAGGGTGTTCATCATATTCGCCCATGGCATTGGGGAGCCCGGCATTGGGATAGGCCGACACGTAGCAGGAGGCGAGCTGACTCAGTTCCTCAATATGCGGCCGCATCTCTTTTGCACCCAGCGCGCAATTCAGTCCTATGCTCAACGGTTGTGCGTGCATCACCGATAAATAAAAGGCTTCCAGAGTTTGCCCGCTCAATGTACGCCCGCTCGCATCGGTGATGGTGCCGCTGATCATGATGGGCAGTTCGGGCCGCTGCTCATCGGCAAAATACTTTTTGATGGCAAAGATGGCTGCCTTGGCGTTCAGTGTATCGAAAACCGTTTCAATCAGCAACAGGTCTACACCTCCCTCCACAAGGCCGCCGACCTGTTCGTAATAGGCATCCATGGCCTCATCGAAAGTCATGGCCCTGTAGCCGGGATTGTTCACATCGGGAGAGAGGGACAGGGTTTTGTTCATGGGCCCGATGGCTCCTGCAACAAAAGCTCCGCCTTTACTTTTACCTTCCGGCGTATTCAAAAAGGCGTCAACAGCCTCACGGGCGACGCGGGCGGCTGCCACATTCAATTCACGTGCCAGATCTTCCATATGGTAATCGGCCAGTGATATCCGCTGGGCGTTGAAGGTGTTTGTTTCGATGATGTCGGCGCCGGCTTGGAGGTATTCGGTATGAATGCTGCGGATGATTTGCGGCTGTGTGAGTACCAGAAGGTCGTTATTACCTTTCAGGTCGGAGGACCAGTCTTTGAAGCGATCTCCTCGGTAGTCGGCTTCCGAAAGTTTGTAGCGCTGGATCATGGTGCCCATGGCTCCGTCGATAACGAGAATTCGCTTTTCCAGTTCTTTTCTGATGTCCATATTATTACGATGTTGTAATCGCGCGGATATTTTACTGAAGTCCGGGTGCATCACCTATGGCCAGCGGATGTTTGCGCTTGCATTCTTGCCTGAAAACATACAGTGAAGATTGCGTATTCCCGGAGAAGTGAACGGTTTGCCGGAATTGCCAGCAGCCCTGAAAAATAAACGAAGGAAATTCTAGAGCGAAGTTCTTACCGTTTATTAGTTCTGATTGGAAGGCTGAACAATAAACAAATCTGCCTGTAGGATTACAAAGCTACAGCATCCCCTCCGCATCGCAAAAGATAAACGCATAAAAAAGCCCGGAAGAACCGGGCTGATGTATCTTTTTACCGATCGCAAAACTTATCCCAAAGCTACGCGGCGGAATTCTGTAACCTTTAGTTGGGCGTCTACTCCTTTCAGGTAATCACCCACGCTCTTGCTGTTGTCTTTTACAAAAGGCTGCGCCATGAGCGTATTCTCCTTGAAGAACTTATTCACTTTTCCGACGGCAATTTTCTCAGCCATTTCTGCGGGTTTACCTTCCGCTTTGATCTGCTCGATGGCGATTTCCTTCTCACGGGCGATCATTTCGGGGCTGATGGACGATTCATCGACAGCAAGCGGATTCATGGCTGCAATCTGCATGGCCACATCCCTTCCGGCATCAGCAGCAGCCTGTGAAAATCCCACGAGTACTCCGATACGATTGGCACCATGGATATAACTGGCCACAAAAGGCGCATCCACTCGTTCAAATTTTACGGCAATCTTCTCGCCGATAGCGGCAAGTTTATCGTTGACCATATCGGCCACCGTGGCGCCGTTGATTTTTACCTGGTTCAGTTCATCGGCACTGTGCACATTGGCTGCAACGGCCGCGTTGATGATGCTTTCTGCAAAGGCTACGAAGTCGGCATTTTTGCTCACAAAGTCGGTTTCGCAACTTACACATACAATCATTCCGGCTTTGCCGTCGTCAGTGGTTTTGGCCAGCACAACCCCCTCTTTGGCTTCGCGGTCGCTGCGTTTGGCGGCCACTTTCTGTCCTTGTTTGCGCAGCCAGTCGATGGCTGCTTCAAAATCGCCGTTGCTTTCGGTGAGGGCCTTACGGCAATCGAGCATGCCTGCTCCTGTTGTCTGACGCAGCTTGTTGATATCGGCTGCGGATATTGTAACGCTCATTAGATAGTTTTTTTGTTGAAGAATTCCCGCCGGTACATAAATGGCGACGGGGTTGTCTTAACGGATGTCAGAGTCGGCCCTCCGTCATCATCTGCCGCCGCTTCCTGCAGGACGTCTGCCTCCGGATCCTGCTGCAGGAACTCTGCGCCGTGCGGGAGCAGCCCCACCGGCACTGCGTGTCCTTTTGCCACGGTCATCGCCGCTGTCGATCTTGTTTTCGAACCGGGCGGCCTTGGCTTCCGGAGTTTCTTCCGAATCGTCGCGCGATTCATCGTCGTCTTTTTCCGCCTGACGCTCGGCAAGCCCTTCGGCAATGGCTGCGGCGATATAATTGACTACAATGGCGATGGATTTTGTGGCATCATCGTTTGCGGGAATGGGAAAATCCACTTTGTTGGGATCGCAGTTGGTGTCGACCATACCGAATGTGGTGATGTTCAACCTTTTCGCTTCGGCCAGTGCGATATGCTCATGGCCGATATCGACCATAAAAAGCGCAGCGGGAACCCGGCTGATCTGGGCGATACCACCCAGTACTTTCTCCATCTTATCCTTGTCGCGGGTCAATGTGAGCCGCTCTTTCTTGGTGAAATTGTCGATGCTGCCATCGCTGAGCATCTTTTCAATGCTCTGCATTTTTTTAACACTCTTGCGCACCGTATTGAAGTTGGTCAGCATGCCGCCCAGCCAGCGTTCGGTCACATAAGGCATGTTCACCCGTTTGGCGCAGTCGGATACGATTTCCTTGGCCTGCTTCTTGGTGGCCACAAACATGATTTTCTTGCCGCTCTTGGCAATTGATTTCAACGCGGCGGCAGTTTCCTGCAAACCTTCCACTGTCCGGTTCAGATCAATGATATGGATGCCCTTTTTCTCGGCAAAAATATAAGGAAGCATCTTGGGGTTCCATTTCTTCTTCAGGTGACCGAAGTGAACGCCCGCATCCAGCAGTTGCTGTTGTAAGGAGGTGTTGTTTTCCATTCTTGTTGGTCGGCCGGCTTCCAGTTGGTAGGTGGAAGCGGCCCTTTATTTTAGATGGTTAAAAAAAATGGTACTGGTTGATTCAGCGCAGTGAAGCTTGCATTAACGCTTGCTGAACTGGTAGCTTCTTCTCGCCTTCTTGCGACCGGGCTTCTTGCGTTCCACAGAACGGGGGTCCCTTCTGAGCAAACCCGCGGCTTTGAGAACAGGACGGTAATCGGCATTGACTTCCAGCAGCGCACGGGCAATGCCCAGTTTGGCGGCTTCGGCCTGGCCTTTCACTCCGCCCCCCTGGGCATTGATGACAATGTCGAACTTATCGGCAAGCGCCACCGTTTTCAACGGCGCTTCAACTTGGTTTTGCAGGTACACCAGCGGGAAATAGGTCTTGTAATCTTTTCCGTTTACCGTGATTTTACCATCCCCCTTGCTTAAAAAAATCCGGGTTACAGCTTCCTTACGGCGGCCAACTGCGTTTTTTTGTTTTTCCATTATCTGAGATTAAATGTTGTTTTTGATTGATTGGGATTCCGTACAGATGGGTAGAATCAGGGGTTCAGGGCTTGCGGCTTCTGGGCGGCATGCGGGTGTTCGGCACCCACATAAACGAACAGTTTCTTGTACATTTTACGTCCCAGCCTGTTTTTGGGCAACATGCCCTTGATGGCCCTTTCCACCAGCACTTCGGGACGGCGGCGCATCAGATCCTTTGCGGCTTCTTCCTTACGGCCACCGGGGTAACCGCTGAAGGTGTCGTAAATCTTGTCCTCCATCTTGTTGCCGGTGAGTTTGATTTTTTCGCAATTGATCAGAATCACGAAATCACCACAATCGACATGGGGTGTGTAGTAGGCCTTGTTCTTGCCCCGCAGAACGGCGGCGATTTTGGAACACATCCGGCCCAAGGTTTGATTAGTACCGTCCACAACGTACCAGTTGTGCCGCACGGTAGCCTCGTTGGCATGTTTGGTGGTGAAATGAAGTTTGCTCATGTTTTTGTTTTTTGCCCGATGGAATCCGGAAATTTCCTGATCCGCCAGTGTTAGTAATATCCTCCGCTATCCCGGAAGCTTATTTTTTGGGAGGGCAAAGGTAGGCGGGCCAGACAAAAAAAGGGCTTTTTTTATTGAATTTTTTTACAGAGCCTTTGTAAATCATTGATTTTCAGTAAAATTTTTGTCGATAAAATATTATGGGACGGAAAATCAGGGTGATTGCAGGCATCCGCGACAGTTATGGATAAAATGAGAGCGATGAAAAATTACCCTTTGCGGGACAGGGCATAACCCTGCAGCCTGAGCCAGTTCAGTACTTTCTCGGAATGATCGCCCTGAATAAGGATATCCTCATCCACCACCGAACCTCCTGCGCCGCACAGGGCCTTGAGTTTTTTTCCCAAGGCTTCACGGTCAGCCGGTGTACCGGAGAAACCGATGACCAAGGTGACGACCTTTCCTGCCCGTTGTTTTTTGTCGGTGATTACCCGAAGCGGCTGTTGCGCGACAGCAAGTGTTTCAACAGCATCGTCTGATTCGCTTTTTTTCAAATAGTCCGGATTGGTGGAATAGACCAGGCCACCGGAAGGCGTAGATTTTTTTTTGCCGGGCATGATTTGGGTTTTTAAAAAATGGTTGTGTTTACGAGCGATACAGTGTTGGCGAATTATCAAAACTTGCATCTTTTGCAAGTTTTGATAATTCAAAAGCCTTCACGCAGATGAATTTCCGGGGTTTCCTCAGGGCTGCAACACCGCTTTCAGGCTGAGGTCGAGGCTTACAGCCTGGTGGATAACGGCGCCGCTCGAAACAAAATCCACGCCGGCTGCCGCATAATCGGCAATGTTGTCGAGCATGATGCCGCCGCTGGCCTCGGTCTGCATCCGGCCGCCGATCAGGTGAACCGCATCGGATACCAGTTCGGGAGTGAAATTGTCGAGCATGACAATGTCGGCTTTTCCCGAGCGCAAGACCCGCTCCACATCACCGAGACTTCTTGTTTCGACTTCTATCTTCAGACCATACCCATTCCTATGCACATAATCGTAAGCCCGATCAAGGGCCTTTTCGATGCCACCACAGTAGTCGATATGGTTGTCCTTGAGCATGATCATATCGAACAGGCCGAAACGATGATTCGATCCTCCGCCGATACGGACCGCCGCTTTCTCCAGCAACCGGAAGTTCGGCGTGGTTTTACGGGTATCGAGCAAACGGGTGGAAAAACCCCGAAGCCGGTCAACGTAACGGTGGGTCAGCGTGGCTATTCCGCTCATGCGCTGCATGCAGTTCAGTGCCAGCCGCTCGGCCTGCAGGATCGTACGCACCGAAGCCTCCACTTCAAAAGCGATATCACCCGGTTTCATAAAATCGCCATCGCGCATATGCGCATGAAAAACAACTGTGGGTTCCAGGTATCGGAACACCTGCTCCGCAACTTCCACGCCGGCCAATATGCCCGTATCCTTAACCTTGAGCCGGGCCTTACCCCGGGCATTTTCATCGATACAGCATAAG